>JAHIKI010000026.1 GCA_018897435.1 Acidobacteriota bacterium
GCACGACATGGATGGCCGTTCCGCCCATGAATACCAGCTTCTGTCCATAGCGGCCGCGGAAAACGGCATCGAGTACCTTGTACTGCAGATACTCGCGCAAGAGGTTGCGCTTCAAATGATGCAGGTTTTCCGGGAAGAACGATTCGATCTGCTTAAGTTCAAGCATGGGTGATATAATCCCAAAATCCAGCGGTCCGGCGCTGCAGGGACTTCTGGCCGAACATGGCCAGATACCCGTTCATTTTGCCGCGGTCCATGAGCTTGATGAACGCCTTGCCGTCCACGCGCATGCCGGCGAAATCCGGCGATTGGCGGAGTTCAGTTTTGATATAGAGAAGGTCCAGGAACGCCTTTTCCGGCTGGGCGATCTTGAACGTCTTCCCTTCGTGGCGCCTGATCTCAAAACCGAAAAAAAGCCGGGGATGGATGGTCCGGTAAAGGAATTCCCCGAGCGTTGTCGAAAAACGGCTGGTTTTGCGGGTGGACGCGGAAGTGATGGCGAAGACGCTTTCGGGAATCAGGCCGTAATAGGAAAGCGCCATCTCAAAAGAAACATAGGACGGAGCGTAAATGCGGTTGGCGATCTCAAAGAGGACCCGCTCGTCAAGTTCCAGGCTTGAGAAAACATAGTGCCCCTTGACTACTTTTTTGATATAGCCCTTTTCCTGCCATTCGTTCAAGCGGCGGCGATGGAACCCGGGCTCCGCCTGGCGGATATCGGCAAGCGAAAACACGGTGAAATTATTCAAGGATTTCTGAAATTCTAAATATTGCATTTGTTTCTCTAAAATGCTATTTTTAGCACTTATAAGAAATATAACATAAATAGGTTACAGATTTCAATGCCTTAGTCAAAAAAGTAGATGGGTAGAAGGGTAAATGGGTAGATGGGTTAAGAAATCGGTGCACGATATACGGTGGACGGTTTACGGTGAAAAGAAATGCAAAAGATCGAACCTTTTGCAGTTCCCCATCAACACTTATACTCATCAACCCATCAACGATTTCTGTTTTCTCAGTTTGGGTCATTTGGTCATTGGAATTTAGTGCTTGAAATTTGGAAATTAAGAAGGGCGATCGCAAGGATCGCCCCTACCCTCATCACTTGTCACTTGTCACGCGTCACTGATTTCGCTGTTGTTCTAAACCTCGAACGCTATTTCGGGCGACTGCCAAGCAAGCCTGCAGACCTCATGGTCCGTCGCACCGAACGGAAGATTTCGTCAAAGGGGGGTAAAACAGCCATCTGGGTGTTCAAGCGCACACTCCACAGCTTTCTATACCGAGCCTCCTTATTCTCGAAGTCCGCGCCTATCGTGCCCGGGTCTCGTCCGCGGAACTCAAGCTTGCTGTAGATTTCAGGAATGAGCATATCTAAGTCTATGTGTTTCTCCGAGGTTAAGTACCAAAAATCGTAAAGATCTCGCGGCTCATTTCGGGCGCGATCAGTGAGCGCCACAATTTTCTCCACACATATCTCACCCAGGGAGTAAACGCTGAGCGAGTGGTCACCAGGAAGGTCGGCATACTCGTCATAGCCCTGCAGGATCGTACAGGTACTGATGGGGCAGACGAAGCGCTCGTTGATGGTAATGTCCACCTTGACTTCCTTTAGTGAGACTGCGGGAAGCGGCCCTTCGTATGCCAGGTAGAACGTATGACTATTCAGGTGCTTCATGCGATCCGCACGAGAGTAACGAAACACAACACCGGACACGCGTCGCACTTCATTGTAGACATCTTCCAGGCCGGTCAGGATGGAGTCAAGGGGTATTTCCTCCGCGAGGCTGAAGTCGAGGTCCTCCGAAAACCGATAGTCACCAAAGTAGCAGCGTTTGAGCGCCGTTCCTCCCTTGAACACAAGTTGTTTGCAAAGCCGGGTGCGTGACAGGCCGATAAGGAACCATGCCAGACAATAATCACGCTCCAGAACAACTTCAGGAATGCGCCGCCCGCCGGCGCGAGCAAGCCGGTTCGATAGAATGGAGATGTTGCGCTGTGGGATCATGGTTTAAGTCCTCACCACCGAAACGATCTCCTCGAAATCGACGTTGAGCCTGAGCCGCCAGCGAGCCAGAAATTTACCCTCCCCGGGCAGAAGCGGATCCAGGATTGCATAGGTCGCAGTAAGATGCTCTTGCAACCGTTCGATCTCCTGAGGTGAACCTACAGCAAAGGTTTCCAGCAGAAAGCCAAGCCGGCGAATCACTGCGCCGATATCGAGTCGGAGGGCATAGCCCACAAGCCTGCCTATATCCAGGTCATCTCTGCGCATCCAGAACCCCTTGGCAACCTCAGTAAATCCGCCGCAGTATTCGGAATGCTTGAGGCCGTCAATGATCGTTCGCTCCAGATCGCTGACCTGCACCTTCTCGGACTTTGTCACCCACTGATCCACAACTCCGAACATGTGCTCAGGCTTGTAGCGCGCAAAGCAAAACTCCGTTCCCAGCACGAAGAGCGGCCGGATGGAGCGTGTCGTTGTCGTGTACACCTTGAGTTGCGGCTGCGTGACCATCTGGTGGAGTTCCATGGCCGAGGCGTGCGAGATATAGTAATCGGCCGAGCCCACCAATTCACGGGCTACGACATATGGACTGCCCAGATACTCCCGCTCGCGGCCAAGTTCAAATGGCACCAGGATGAAAAGACCGGGCTTCAACCTGGTCACTACCCCCCGCTGTACGAGAGAAGCAACGAAGTTCCGGGCCGATTTAGGCTTGAGCCCGGCGATTTCCACGACATCTGCGTGTGAGAACAGGGGTTTGCCCCTCTCGTGCAGTTCAGTTACCAGGTTGGCCGCTTGGGGGCCTAGAGTTTTGAGTTTTTTCAATTTGACATTATTCTTTTGCAAAATGCCCATCCTTAGTAGGCATTATGCACATAAAACATAATCGGGTCAACCAGATTTGCAAAGGAAGGAGATAGAAGACAGAAAAGTTTTGGGCTTCAAGTTATGAATGATTTTCTTCATAACTCCATCACTAACCTCTTTTCCGTATACTAACATATGCAATGATATCGTGCAAGCAAGTCGTTATTGTCTCTTCTTAGGTCATGGGTTATAGGGCATAGGTAAGAATTAAGAGGTTATAGGTCATGGGTCAGGGGTTATGGGTTATGGGTAAGAAAGAAATTGGGAAATCTTTCTTACCCATCACCTATTACCCATCACCTATTTGCCTTCTGCAATAAGGACTTGCCATATACTCGCCCCAAGCGCAGCAAATAGCGCGGCCAGTCGGAGAAGCGATCGATCAATGGCAGCAGCAGCCGGATCTTGATTTGCGTCAATCGCTGCTTTTGGAAGCGGTAAATGGGAAAAGTCCCGGGCCGCAAATACCTGTTCAACCAGCGGCGGCGCAGCCAGCCCGGACGCAGTCTGGCAAAAACCGTTTCCGGGATTTCGGCTTGATGCTGCTCCTTGGCAGCCCGCAGCGAATAATATACGATTGTCGTCAAACGAAATTGGGAGCAGCGTTCAACAAAGACATCCCATTTCAATTGCCGCTTTTGCGTCAGCAGGGCAATATCCAGGACATGCTTGGGCTCGATAACGATAAAAAAACTTGCTCCCATATGCAGGCACAGATGGAGCAGAAGATCCTCAGTCCCCAGGCCGAGAGCTTCCGTTTGGCCGTAAATAAATTTTTCGGCACGCTCGAACAAACCGGCGCTGTCGACCTGGTAACGGTCGTGACCGCTCAACCAGCGGTGCAGTTCGACCACTATCCCCCAGGGGGAACGGAATTCCCAGTGCTTGAAATCGCGCTGGATCTCGGGAGTGAACGTATCGTAGGCAAATGGCTTGAAGCCGTTTTCCAGCAACAGCGCCGCGGCATCTTCGAAATCTCCCGGTTGCACCAGGATATCAAGGTCACAATAGAGGCGTTCCCTGGGCGAATCGTAAATGGTATTGCCCAGGTGAGGGCCCTTCAAAAGTATAACCTCTATATTCTTCTCGGCCAATATTTCCTTAATTTTTTTAAACGTCACCTCAGCCTTCAATTGCTGGGCGGCTATGGCTAAATTGGAATTGGTCATGGGTTATAAAGAATTGGCAAGAGGCTAGAGGTGAGAGGCAGAGTGCACTCTCCTACTACTCAATGTACAGAGGGCGGGTCACAGACACCGCCCCTACATTCAGAATGACCTTTCTTCTCTAGTGTAGTGCGTCACAATTAACTTGACATTTAAAATGATATATGTTATGCTTATTTTAAATGAATATATCGGAACGCATTACTTTAAATCCTCAAGAAAAGGCAACCATCCGACTCTGGGCTCACGGGAAACGCTTCCCCGTGCGATTGGTACAACGCGCCCAAATCATTCAGATGGCAGCCGATGGAATCTTCAGTCACGACATAGCTTGCCGCCTGGGGATTTCACGGCCTACGGTTCAACTCTGGAGGCAGCGTTTTTTGTCCTTTCGTTGTGCCGGGTTGGAAAAGGATGCGCCCCGTCCCGGTCGTATCCCCAAAATTTCCCAACGGAAAATCAAAGCGGTGGTCGAAGCCACGCTACAAACAACACCTACAAATGCGACGCACTGGAGTACGCGAACCATGGCAAAAGCTCAAGGTCTCAGCGAAGCGACAATACGTCGAATATGGATACAACACAACCTGAAACCACATCTGGTCAAAACCTTCAAACTCAGCAACGACAAACACTTTGTCGAAAAGCTGTACGACATCGTTGGATTGTATCTGAATCCTCCGGACAAATCGCTGGTTTTGTGCGTGGACGAAAAGAGTCAAATTCAGGCTCTCGATAGGACCCAGCCGGGCCTGCCGCTAAAGAGAGGCCGGTGCGGAACTATGACTCACGATTACAAACGCAATGGCACGACCACCTTGTTTGCAGCACTCAGCATGCTTGATGGTAAAGTTATCGGTGACTGCATGCCGCGTCATCGACACCAGGAGTTTATTCGTTTCCTCAAGCGAATAGATAAAGAAACCCTGTTTGGACTGGATCTTCATTTGATTGTAGATAATTACGGTACTCACAAACATCCGAATGTGAAGTCTTGGCTCAAACGACATCCCCGGTTCCATTTACACTTCATACCAACTTCCAGTTCCTGGTTAAATCTGGTCGAACGCTGGTTTCGCGAAATCACTGACAAGCGGATACGCCGCGGTTCTTTTCAAAATGTCTCAGCTTTGATCGAAGCTATTAAAGACTACCTGGAAAATCATAACCAAAATCCAAAGATCTTCGTCTGGAGCGCTCCGGTGGAGCGTATTTTGGCGAAGATCGCCAAATGTAAAGAAGTGTTGGACGCACTACACTAGC
>JAHIKI010000027.1 GCA_018897435.1 Acidobacteriota bacterium
ATACAGTGTGAATGGCTCAAAGTCCAGTCCCTTATGGCTCATACCCCGGGCAAAACATCATGACACATTGCAAATATTATTTCAATTCTGCTATGATTATTTTACAAGTCGGCTGCGGCAGGCTGGCCAATCAGTGCTGATGGTTGGTTATCCAGTCCCCGTTTTGGTTCCCTGCCGCAACCATTTTTTAATATGGGCTTTCCGAATATTTTGGTCACATCAAAGGCGACATTGTCTTTCATGATGTAGTAGCAAGCGCGGGCGAGTTTATGAGCCAGAGCTTTAATGGCCAATGTCTTATTGGTTTTCATTGATTTTTTTAAGTAGAAGGCACGGGCTTGGGGGCAATAGCGTTTGGCGCAATTGGCTATTTCCACATAAGCC
This sequence comes from Acidobacteriota bacterium, assembly GCA_018897435.1. Lineage (GTDB taxonomy): Bacteria > Acidobacteriota > Aminicenantia > UBA2199 > UBA2199 > UBA2199. The sequence goes on from JAHIKI010000027.1 coordinate 385, forward strand.
CAAGCCAGATACTTGTTACCGTTTTTGCGGTTGTTCTCTCCTTTGCTCTTGTTGTTGGATAACCGCTTGCTTTCCACGCAACGGCAATAGGAAGCGTAGTTGCCGACAGTGCTTGTAATTATGCATAATTCAGGATTTCTTTGATTTTTCATAGCGGTACAGTGAACCAAGGGAGTTCATCTTAACGCCAGCAAAATCAGATAGTCTGGCGATCTCCCGGTATTTCAGTCCACCGCGATCTTTCAGATGCAGCAGCAGTTCCCGGCGCAACTGCTGACCATATCGGGAATCAAAATCGATTTTATCCAGATCGACTTTATGTATTGAACAAAACTCCTGAGGGCGGCTCCAATATTTTCTTGAAATATTACTTTGGATCATTTTTGACGGTTTGGGACTGAATGTAGTCACAAATCGGTCACAAGCGACTGCAAGATTTGCCTTCCGTTTTAGAGCCTTATAATAAATTTTCTGCGCTTTTAGCAAAGAAAATTTGTTATCTAAGGCTCTTATCCCCCCTGCGGGGGACTTCGCAGCTCTGCCGGGTTCGGGGAGTGCCTTGAGTTTCAACTACGGCAAATTATCCTTGACAACCGGATTTTAGCGGTTTATGATTGTTGTCGTTGAGGCAATAATGATAAATCGTAAAAAAATGACCGGAATCGGCTCCCAGGAAGCAGAACTCATCGCGACCATCGGCAGCAGCGGGCTGAAGGTGTTTTCCGTTGCTGCGGCGGCCAAGCTTCTTGGTTTCAGTAATACGACGGTCTCACAGATCGTTCACAGGCTTGTCGGGAAGCAGAAACTTCTTCGCATCGAGAAAGCGAAGTACCTGGTTATTCCCCTTGCAGCCTGGAAGGCTGGCGAATACACAGAGGAAGGTATTATCATTGCCTCCCAGCTGATCAAACCTTACTACCTGAGCTACTGGACAGCGCTGCAGTTCTATGGCTGGACAGAGCAGCCGTCACGCACGATCTTTGTTGCTACGCAGAGAATGAAATTGCCGCTAGAACTCAAGGGAATCACCATTCGCTTTGTTCGCTTAAAAGACTCTCGTTTTTTTGGGTTTTCAGAACATTGGGTCGATACCCACAGAATTGTCGTCGCTGACAAAGAGAAGACTATTGCCGACTGTCTCGACCAACCCCGCTATTGTGGCGAGATCGTCGAAGTGGCGAAAGGCATTTGGAACGGCAGGAAAGACATCAACCTTGGAACCGTGGTTGACTACGCTGTCCGTATGGAAAACGTTTCGATTATCAAGCGTTTGGGATTTCTTCTTGACACCCTTAACCTCTGGCCTGGCAAATCGCGTAAAGAAGCACTCAAGCTGGTTACGCCGAGCATTGTACTGTTAGACCCAAACAGGAACAAAACCGGTTTCATCTGTTCCGATTGGCATGTTCGTGTAAACGTAACCCCTAAAAGCCTTACTGACTGGCGACTGACCTGACCCAGCAGAGCTGGATAAGAGCCTTAGATAACAAATTTTCTTTGCTAAAAGCGCAGAAAATTTATTATAATGCTCTAAAGCGATGATTGACCCTACTGAAATCCGCATAAAGGCAGCACAAGCCAAGATCGACCCCGGCATCGTGGAGAAGGACTATGTGTTGTCGAAAGCCCTCATGGCAATGTCGCAAAGCGAGCCGGTGCAACAGTCCTTGCTCTTCAAGGGTGGAACAGCACTCAAAAAGTGCTACTTCCCAGAGTGGCGATTTTCAGAAGACCTCGACTTTACCAGCCGTGAGCTTCTGAAGCCAAAAGAAATCAAGGCGATCTTTCAAACGACCACTGAAAATGCCACACAGCTATTTGGAATTCCAATGCGGGTTATCGAGTATTCACAGTACCCGAAAACGGGCGACAAACTGACAAGCGCACAATTGAAACTCGGCTACGATGGTCCCTTACGCAAAGCGAGTGGCCAGAAGAATAATATCCGCGTCGACATCGCCTTTGATGAGAAGATAGTTTCATCATCAAACAGCCGCCCTATCCACCGAGACTACACCGATGACATTGATGCACGATTATCAGTGTATTCACTTGAGGAGATCGTCTCAGAAAAACTCCGGAGCATCCTCCAGCGTGCCAAGAGCCGGGATTACTATGACGTCTGGATTTTATTGAAATGGTACAAGAAAAACATTGTCATCGATGATACACTCGCTATATTGAAGAAGAAATGTGAATTCAAAGGGATAACATTCCCCGTCGTTGAGGATTTCTTTGCGCCCGATCGGATCAATGAAGCGGCTCCGTTTTGGGAGCGCGGATTGGCGCATCAAGTCGATAAGCTACCCGCATTTGACATTGTTTTTTCAGAACTGCGTAAGCTTCTCGCCAGGATATTTGAGGGGTAGATTTGTTATTGGAGCCTAACTATAGCAATTAGAGGGTCACATCACCACCACCGAAATTTACACCCACCTGGCCAAGGACCAGGTGAAAAAAGTTTACGACCAGTTTCATCCGCGCAGCAAAAAAAGGTGATTCCCATTGAATTGAAATAAGCGGGGGAGCGTGGCTCCCCCTGCCTTTTCAAAAACTAGAATTTGAAATACAACGTAAGGTAGATATGAAAATCGGCTTGAGGCTTATCGCCGCTTGCGGGGGCGTCGTAAAAAATATATTTGATATTGGGGATGATCTTCACGTTATCATTCAATGACCAGCCGAGTCCGGCCAGGATGACATTGGCCTTGACATTGTCGGCCATGGGGATGTAAGCGATTTTACTGCCGTTGGGATTGGGATCCAGCAGGCGGTCGTAGCGGCTGACGAAGTCCATTTTCTTGCTCAGCTTGAATACGGCGAATACGGACACGAACTTAGTGTCGCTGCGGCTATCGGCCTGCTTGGCATTGCGCATCCCAAAGTTGAAGCCGCCCCTGCCCCAGCCGCCCTTTATGCCGGCGAAGGCTTGGAAAATATTGACGGAACTGTCGTTGCCCAGATTGGTATAATCGGCGTACAACTCCAAGAACAATGCGGGAACAGGTTGAAAGTTGAGGCGGCCATGCACTGCTTTGCCGCGGTCGGTTTCCGATTTGGTCCCGTCGCCATTGCCCAAGACAACGGCGTAGGTCAATTTGCCTTTTTTGTCCAAGTTTCCTTTTAATCCTAGCCCCACTTCGCGGGAGTTGCCGAAGCGAAAAAGGTCGATCGGCGTTTTTTCCATGGGCCGGTAGCCCCAAAAATTCTCTACGTTGTCATACATATTGGTGCCGATCAGGCCCAGCATAAGGCTATGTTTGCCGATCTTTGTCGACAAGTAGGCGTCTTTGACATAAGGAATGAGTGTGGACGATGTCTTGAAATCGCCCGGGCTGTTCGCTTCCAGGCGAAAGCGCATGGCGATTTTATCGGTCAGAGTGTTGTCGTAGGTGAAGTAGATGCGGCGGAACCAGAAGCCATTGTTGTCTTTGACGGCAGCATCGTGATGCTTGAGCGTATAATAATAGTCGCCAATCATCCAGCCTGAAAACTTGCCTTCACCTTTCAGCCAGGTAGTGGAAACAAGCAGCAGCAAGATCGCCAAGGCCAGGACAATGTATTTATTTTTCATGGGATCCCTCTTTTCATTCACGGTTATCGCTGTCCGATCCGGGACAGACCCAACGAGATCTTGGCTTTGGAGAGGGCGATGTAGCCCGCTTCGTCAACGAATTTTTGACCTTCATTCAAGACCCATTTCATGAAAGCGGCCACCAGCTCTTTTTTGGGCTGGCCTTTGCTGACGAAATACAGGTCCCTGGCCGGCGGGCTGGGATATTTGTCATTGGCGATGGCCTTGATGAGCGCATCGCGGTTTCCGTAAAAATTCTCTTGCGGGTCGATGCGTCCGTTTCCATCAAGATCGATAGGCAGGATCACCGTTCCGGCCATGGGTTTAAGCGATGTCGCATCGTAGGCGAAGTTGATATTGTTGAAGCCGATCCCCAGGGCATCCTTGCGCACGGCTTCGTTCAGACCCGGATCACCGAAAACTCCGATTCCCAGCAGATCTTCCTGGTTTTTCCCAAAATATTGAGCCCAAGTTTCGGCGGCGCCGCAGGAATCGGAACGGGTATAGACATGAACCTGCATATTGCCCCTAGTACCCAGAAGTTCATTCCAGGTCGGTGTCTCCTCGCTGAGCCAGATGCGGGCGAAATTTGTTTTTTTGATTCCTTTTTTCAGCAATTCCTTAACCAGGGGATTGGCCTGGTTGATGACCGCTACCACCGCATCCTTGGTCACGGCAACAAACCATGCCCCTTTTTTGATTTCCATCGGGTGAATTTCGCGGGAAACCATGCCGATATCGACCATATTGGCCAAAGCGTCGGCTATGCCTTTGCCGGCCCCACCTGCTGAAATATCGAAACGGACCCGGGGATGAAGTTTGCGGAATTCCTCCGACCATTTCATTACCATGGGATAAAGGGCAAAGGCTCCGGAGATGGTGATCGTACCTTGCAGGTTCCGGCCAATCTCTTTCGGGGTCGGCCGGGCCTGAACGGTGAAATGTCCCAGCAGGGCCAGGACCGCGAGAAGCGCGAACATTTTTTTCATGGGGCTGTCCTCCAATATATAGATTTAATTTGTGGATAGGCGCAGGGGAATTTCGAATGAACCAAATGGGCTACAAACATAGTACAATTATAATACAACTAAATTGTTTGTCAATAATATTTTTAAAAAATATAAAAAAACATTAATTTGAATTGAAAATGAGGTTTGAATTTTAGCAGGTTTTCGTCTACAATGACCTTGAGGTGATTCATGGAGCGAACCCTGGCTATAATTAAACCCGATGCGGTACAACGCCAGTTGGTTGGAGTGCTCATCTCGGAAATTGAAAAAAACGATTTCCACATCGCCGCCATCAAGACCCAACGCCTGAGCGCTGCCCAGGCGGCGCGTTTTTATGATCAACACCGGGCCAAGCCGTTTTATGACAGCCTGGTGGCCTATATGTCATCGGGGCAACTCTTTGCCCTGATTCTGGAGAAACCCTGCGCCATCAAGGCCTGGCGGCAACTGATGGGGCCAACCAATCCCGAGAAGGCCGAGCCCGGAAGCCTGCGCCGTCTTTTTGCCATTGATGTGCAGCAGAACAGTGTCCACGGAGCTGATTCGCCGCAAACAGTAGAAAGGGAAATTAATTTTTTCTTTGGAGAGGGGGAATGAAAAATTTTCATATCCGTAGCAAGATTGTCAGCGGTGTGGCGGTTCTTTATTTAAAGGGTCATCTCGATGCTCACCAGGTGGCCCGTTTTGAAAAAGAACTCATCCGCCTGATCAAGGAAAACAATTTCAATATCCTGATCAACGGCCAGGATCTGAATTACATCACCTCGGCCGGGATGGGTATCGTCATGGGCTATATTGACGAAGTCCGGGAAAAAGGCGGAGACATCAAATTGTGTTCGCTGTCCGAACGGGTGTATGAGACCTTTGATCTGGTCGGTTTTACCGAAATTTATGATTTTATCCAGAATGAGCAGGTAGCCATTGAAAAATTCAGCAATATTTCCCCAAAAGCCTGATTTTTCAATTACCATTCTTTCCCAAACCCAGCTATTGAAGATGGTGGTTGAATTGACGAGGCACATCACCACTCTGTTTAATTTTCATGCCGCCGAGGCGCAAAAAATATCGCTGGCCATTGATGAGGCCGTGACCAATGTCATCAAGCATTCATACGGCAATGCGATCGATCAGAATATCACCATTGAATTTTTCCTGGCTACCGGGGGCATCAAGATCCGCATTTTTTACCGGGGCTTGCCTCCGGATATTTCCGATGAAGAGATCAATGTCAACAAGATGATCAAGAAAAAAAAGAAAGGCGGGCTCGGTGTCAAACTGATAAAAACCATAATGGATTCTGTCAGCTATGAAACCGTTGACGGCGAAAATTGCTGTGAAATGATCAAATGGCAGAAAACGATATAAAGCGGCTGCAGAAGGAATTGAAATTTAAAAAACTGCAGCTGAATTCCATTTATGAACTTTCCTCTGCCATGCAATCGCAGTTTGACATTGACCATATCATGCGCATCTTTTTTTCTTCGCTTATGGCTCCCCTGGGTATATCCCGCACATTTTTTTTTGACTTGAGCCAGGATCTTTTGCGCAAACGCGGTTTCAGCCTGAGCGAGGCGGAAGCCCAGTTGATCAAAAAAAAACTAAAAAAAACCATATCCGCTGCGGTTTGCCGTGAAGTGACAGACCTGCCCAAAGACCTGGATGCGTTAAAAAAACTGTTGCTGGGCCGGCAGATCCACTACCTGCTCAATATTTCCGAGAGTAAGAAAAGAACCCTTGTCCTGGGGCTGGGGCGCAAATTCAACCGGCGCGACCTGGGACAGGAGGATTTTGAATTCGCCTATATCCTTTCGCGCTTCATGTTGATCGAATTGGACAACATCCGTTATCTGGCCCAGATATTCGAGAAAAAAAAGCTGGAGCACGAGATGAAGATTGCCCGCGACATCCAGTTGTCGCTTCTGCCCCAGGGGCTGCCGCAGCTAAAAAATTACGATATCGCTATTATTTATGAACCCATTCAGGAAGTGGGCGGCGATTATTATGATATCCTGAAAAAGAAAAAAAGCATTCAGCCGCTGGTGTTGGCCGATGTGGAGGGCAAGGGATTGTCCGCAGCGCTGCTGGCCGCTTCCTGCCAGGCCATATTTCATTCCATGAATGAGTTATACTTGTTCAAACCGGCCCAATTCATAGGCAAAGCCAATTCTTTCATCCATGAAATCACCCGCGCCAGCCGCTTCATCACATTATTCTGGATGCTACTCAATGACGAAAACCCGGCACTTACTTATGTGAATGCCGGGCACAGCCCCCCTTTCTTGATTTCAGGCAAAGGCGTCAGGAAACTTGATGCAGGTGGCATGCTGCTCGGTTTCAGCGCAAGCGGCATTTACCAGGAAGAGACCGTGCCGCTGCGCAGCGGCGATATTGTCTGTGCTTTCACCGATGGGGTATTCGAAGTACAGAATTCCACGGGCGAAGAATTCGGTGAGCAGGCTATTTTGGATTTTCTCATTGCCCACAAGCAGTTGGCGGCCGCCGAGCTGAGCGACAGCTTGTATAAAAAAGTAAAGGAATTCAGCCGGAGCAATAAATTTCGCGATGATTTTACCATTTTGATAGTCAAGGTGCGCTGAGGGGGACGAATGAACACTGTGGTACTGGGAATGCAATGGGGCGATGAAGGAAAAGGCAAAGCCATCGATTACTTGGCCGGCGCTTTTGATGTGGTTACGCGTTTTCAGGGCGGGCACAATGCCGGGCACACCGTGTATTACCAGGGCCAAAAAGTCGTCCTGCACGTACTGCCTTCGGGTATTTTTTATCCCGCCTGCCAGGCAGTGATCGCCCATGGGGTGGTGGTCCAGCCGCTGCAGCTGGTCGAAGAAATTAACAACGCCCGCGCCCTGGGGTTATCCATGCAGAATCTGGCTTTGAGCGAAAATGCGCCGCTGATCCTCCCTTTCCACCAGCAACTGGATGTGGTTTTCGAAGATTCCCGCTACCAGCGCATCGGCACTACCAGGCGCGGCATCGGTCCAGCCTACGAGGATGTCATCGGTCGCCGGGCTCTTTTTATTAAAGATCTGCTTCAGGAAGAAGTGTTTCGCTCAAAGATCACATCCCTGGCGGAATATTATCAGCGCTTGTTCACGGCGCACGGCCATGCGGCCGGAAGTTTTGACCAGGCCCTTGACCAATACCTGCAGGCCGGGACGTTCCTTAAGCCTTATGTTTCAAATACTACAAACCTTCTGCAGCATGCTTTCCAGGATAAGAAAAACATCCTTTTCGAGGGCGCCCAGGGCACTTTGCTCGACATCCATCTGGGCACCTATCCCTTCGTTACTTCATCCAATACCACCATCGCCGGGGTTTTTTCCGGAACCGGCCTTTCCCCCAAGGCCGTGGACCGCGTAATCGGCATTTCCAAGGCCTATGCCACCCGGGTGGGTGAGGGTCCATTCCCCACGGAATTGAAGGATGAAAGCGGCCGGATGCTGCGCGAGCGGGGAAACGAATACGGCTCGACCACCGGCCGGCCGCGGCGGGTAGGGTGGTTGGACCTGGTGGCTCTGAAGTATGCCGTCCAGGTCAACGGCGTGGATTCCCTGTTTATCACCAAGCTCGATGTGCTGGACGAGTTGGATGAAATTCAGGTAGCCACGGCTTATGAAAGCGAAGACGGCAGCGGCGATCGATTTTTTGTCCATGCCGACGCCTTGAGCCGCGTCCGGCCCATGTACCAGACCCTGTCCGGCTGGCAAACAAATCTTGGTGCCATCCGCTGTCTGACGGACCTGCCGCTGCAAGTGCGTTCCTACCTGAGTTTCATCGAAGATTTTACCGGAGTGGGCGTCAGCCATGTCTCGTTGGGCGGCGAACGTGAGCAGACGATAGAAATCAATCGTTGATTTCTTTTTTTCTTATTGTTCCTTTGTAAGCGGGGATTTTCCTTATTTGACGGCGATAACTATACGGCGGCCGCAGAAAACCTCTTTTTTCAAAATGGCAACTTGGACCCAATTTCCCAGGGGGTCCAAGCGTACCTTGTAATCCCTGCCGGCATTGAATTCGCGCGGGAAAATCGCCAGTCCGGATATTTTTTTCAAATGCAAGACGGCGGCGCTGACGCGGATACGCCGTTGGCTGCGCAGATCGATGGACATTCGGAATTGTCCGGCAGGGGTTTCACCCATGCGGGTGCTTTTAAAAAACCCCCGACAAGGATTTTACGCTCATGGAGACCGGCGACTGTTCATGCCGGCAATTGCTTTTCTTTCCGAATCCGGAAAGAATTACTTCTTTGTTTTTTTGGCCTTTACGGTTTTAGCCTTGGCTTTGACGACCAATTTGGCCTTGGGCTTTACCTTAGGCTTAACGACCGGTTTGGCCTTGGGCTTTACCTTAGGCTTAACGACCGGCTTGGCCTTGGGCTTGGCTTTTGCTTTCGCAGCCTTGGCCAGTTCGTCCTTGCTCTTGCGCTTGATGTCCATGGCGTGGGAGCGTTTGTAACTTTGGATGTCCTTGAAACGGCCCTGGGCATCGCGCACGGCATAGAGTTTGCTTCCCTTGGAGCTTCGCATTACGGTTCTTTTAATTGGCATGTGACCTCCAACCTTTCTATAACATGCTGAAATTTTAATGTCAATTTATTTACTATTTCACTTATCCTTAACAAATGAAATCATTTGCGCGCTTATCCCTGGCGAAGCAAAAAAATTCAGCCGGACCTGTTTTGTTTTTATAAATAGAATTTGATTTCAAGAGTTTTTCTTTGCGGTGTTTCGCTTTGTCCGCTGCGGTCTCTTTGGATCCGCTCAGCCTTTGAAACGGTCGAGGGCAATGAGCAGCAGCTTGGCGGCGCGTTCGAGTTTTACGGCCTCGATGACATAAGCCAGGCGCACTTCGTCCTTGCCTTTGCCGGGCGTGCTGTAGAACCCCTCTCCCGGGGCGATCATCACGGTCTCGTTTTGGTCGGTAAACTCGTTGAGCAGCCAGCGCGCGAAGGTTTCGCCGTCGGCGATCGGCAGCTTGGCCATGATATAAAAGGCGCCTTCGGGCTTTTGCAGGACAATGCCCGGGTGCGAGGTCAGGATGTCGCACAAAATGTCGCGGCGCTTCTGGTACTCGGCCATGACCCCTTTGAAATAATCGTGGGGGAGTTCGTAGGCGCCGATGGCCCCGATCTGTTCCAGCGTCGGCGGGCAAAGCCGGGCCTGGGCGAACTTGGCGATGCCCTTCATCACTTCTTCGTTGCGCGAGATGACCGCGCCGATGCGGGCGCCGCAGGCCGAGTAGCGCTTGGAGATGGAGTCGACCACGATGACGCGGTCCTCCAGGTCTTCGAGCTGCAGGACACTGAAATGGATCTTGCCGTCATAGGTGAATTCCTTGTAGACTTCGTCGGCGATAAGGTAGAGGTCGTGCTTCTTGGCGAAGGCACCGATGGCCTTTAATTCTTCGACGGTATACACGGTTCCGGTGGGATTGTTGGGGGAACAGAGCAGCACGGCGCGCGTGCGCGGGCCGATTCGTTTTTCGAATTCCTCAAGGTCGGGGAGGTGGAAACCCTCCTCGGCCCTGGCGGTCACCGGCACGAGTTTGACGTTGCAAAGCGAGGCGTAACCGTTGTAGTTGGTATAGAACGGTTCGGAAACGATGATCTCATCGCCCGGGTCGGCCACGGCGTTGAAAGCGAATGAAATGGCCTCGCTGCCGCCGGTGGCGATGACGATGTTCTTGTTTTCCAGCTTGATCTTGAAGTAATCGAAATAGTGAACCATGGCCTCTTTCAAGGCCTCCAGGCCGTCGGAGGGTCCATAGGAGAGCACTTTTTCCTTGTAGTCGATGATCTTTTTAAAAAAAACTTCCGGGGTCTGGATGTCGGGCTGGCCGATATTCAGGTGGTAGACGATGGTCCCTCTTTTCTTGGCCGCGTTGGCCAGTCCGGAGAGCTTACGGATCGGGGATTCCTGGATGCTTTGGGCGCGAGCGGATATCTTCATGGTTCCTCCTGAAACGTTAAGAGAGAAATTATAATATGATTCACCGGCGCGGTCAACTTCTTGCCAATCGCGGTTTGCGATGGTATGGTTAAGCGGGGGGACTTTCCATGAAGTCTTGGATTTTGGAACGCCAGCTTGACGAATTGAAAGAGGAATTGCTTAGCGCCGGCTTCCGTGTTTTTACCGCCCGCCAGGTGTTCCAATGGCTCTATCATAAAAACACCCAGGATATTGCCGCCTGGAGCAACATCGGCAAAGTGGATCGCGAAAGGATCGCGGAGCTTTATGAATGCGAATGCCGGCCCGTGCTGGAAAGCCGCAGCGACGACCAGGGCACGCGAAAATTTCTCATCGGCCTGGCCGACGGCTTGCAGATCGAGGCCGTGCTTATCCGCGAAAAAGACCATTACACTTTCTGCCTGTCGACCCAGGTGGGCTGCGCCCTGGATTGCGCTTTCTGCGCTACCGGCAGCATGGGTTTCCGCCGCAACCTGAGCAGCGGAGAAATACTCACCCAGGTGCTGACGTTGAAGAAGGAACTTGGAGATTATTCCGGAAAGCTGAATCTGGTGTTCATGGGCATGGGCGAACCCCTGCTCAACTACGAAAACCTGGCCCGGGTTTTGCGGACCATCAGCGAGCCGGATGGGCTGAACATTTCGCCCCGGCATGTCACCGTGTCCACGGCCGGCATTCTGGAACACTTAAAAAAACTGGAAAGAGACTTTCCGCAGGTCAGGATCGCTTTTTCGCTGAACGCCCCGACCGCAGGCCTGCGCGCCGAGCTGATGCCGGTGTCGCGCCGCGAAAACCTGGACGACCTGCTGGCCCATTTCCGTGGGCACAAGCGCCGCCGGCGCCTCACTTGCGAATACGTGCTGTTGGGAGGCGTCAACGATTCCCCGGCCCAGGCCCGGCAGCTGGTCCGGCTGCTGCACGGCATCCCGGCCAAGGTCAACCTCATCCCCTACAACGAAAATCCGGCCCTGCCCTTCCGGCGCCCCGATGAAACCGCGGTGGAAAAATTCCGCGCCGTGCTGCAGGAGAAGGGCCTGACCGTGATCACCCGCTGGTCCAAGGGGCAGGGTATCCGCTCGGCTTGCGGCCAACTTGCCGTTTTTGCCGCGAATCCTTGATTTTCTCCTTGCAAAGGAATATAATGTTATCTCTGGGGGATCATGAAATCAAAACTTGAAAAACTTAAGGGTACCTGTATCGGCATCGCCGGCTGCGGCGGGCTCGGCTCCAACTGCGCCATGGCCCTGGCCCGCGCCGGGGTCGGCACTCTGGTCATTGCCGATTTCGATACCGTCACTTTGGAAAATCTTAACCGGCAATACTATTTCCGGGAACAGGTCGGTCAAAAGAAAGTTTTGGCTTTGCAAGAAAATATCAAGAAGGTCAATCCCGATATTGATGTGCAAGTCCATGATGTGCACTTGGGGCCCGATGAGGTGGTGCATATATTTAAAAATTGCCAGGTGATTATTGAAGCCTTCGACCTGGCCGACATGAAATTGATGATCATTGAAACCATCAGCGAGCGTTTTCCGGACAAATTCATCATCGCCGGCTCGGGACTGGCCGGATACGGCGCCAACAACGCGCTGCGTACACGCCGCCTGGGCAACCTGTTCATCTGCGGCGACGAGACCAGCGAGGTTTCCGAAACATTGCCGCCTCTAGCGCCGCGTGTTGGCGTGGTGGCTGCCCTGCAGGCCAACCAGGCCCTGGAGATCGTCATGGATGATATGGCGCCAACCATTGGCGACGATGTTTGGGATGAATGAACAAGGGGGAATCCATGAAAATCAATCTGAACAATAAAGAGGTCAGCATGGCCGGCGAATCGTTCAGCGTCCGCGAATTGCTAAACCTGATGCATTTCACTTTCCCGATGATCGTGGTCAAAATCAACAGCCGCCTGGTCAAAAAAGAGGATTACGAGCGGGTGTTCATCGGCGATGGCGACAACGTCGAAGCAATCCATTTGATATCCGGAGGCTGACCCAGACACAAGCGAACTATCGTGATGCGTAACGCGTGACGCGTGACGAGTAAGAAAATAAATTCCAAATCACAAGCACCAAGCACCAAATAAGCACCAAATTCCAATAACCAAATGGCCCAAACGAAGAAAAGGCCCTTGAAAGGGCTTTCGTTTAGAACATTGGAATTTGGAACTTGGAATTTATTTGGAATTTGGAATTTGTGATTTGGAATTTGTGATTTGGAATTTTAGTCTTCTCTTTTCCCTCGTTACTTGTCACTCGTCTCCATAGCTCGCTGTTTTCTTTAGCGGACCAGGTCCTGATACTTTCTCCAGCGCGAGACAAAGAAGGCTTCCACGTCCTTTTCCTTGTAGGGCCGGCCCAGGAAAGTGTGGCGGCATCCCATGTAGGCCGCGCATTCGAACGGCTTGACCGTATGAATGGAGCAGAGATTTTCCGCGGATAAGAAAACACAGCGCCCATTCTCGTGGGCGTAATAGTCGGGAACTGTAGATCCGGGAACCGCCAGGTAACGGCCGGCCTTGAGCTTGGCCGGGGCCGGGAAATGGCTGCGGCTGTTTTTGCCGCTGGCGGCAAGGCGCACCAGGTAGCCGGCCAGCAGTTCTTTTTCACTGATGTTCAGAAAAGCGGCGATTTTTTTCACGTCGGCGGGAATAAGCCGGCCGGGATCGCGGCGGCAGGCGCTGATGCATCTTTCGCAGGCGCAGGCATCCATTTTCAGCCGCCTTTTTTCTGTGCCGCTTGGCGCCGGCGCAAATTTCGCAGCACGGTTTCGATCTCCCGGCGCGCGGCTTGCTCGCCGCGGCGGATGATCTCGGCCGGGCGGTAGAACTCAAACATTTTGATATCGGAAGTTTCAATATGGATTATGGCGTCCGGAACGTCGTTGGTCAGCCGGGCGGCGATCAATTTTTCCTGCATGATCTCCATGGTGGCCAGGAATGTTTCGATCACGTTGGGTTCCTCGTCTGCGTGGCCCGCAAGCAGTTTACGGCTTAAAAAATCATCAAGGCGGGCCAGCAGCAACTTTTCCCTGGCGTCGGCTTTTTTCCGGCGCCGCGGCCGCAAAGGGCGCGCGGTGATGACATTGATAGCAATGGTGAAATCGCTGCCGTTTTTCTTCAATACGTCGACCGGCACCGGGTTGATCAGGCCGCCGTCGACCAGGTAGCTTCTACCCAGGCGGACCGGCTTGAAGATGACGGGGACGGAAATGGATGCCCGCACGGCTTGCTGCAGGCTGCCGCGGTCGAACATGACCTCGCGGCCGCGGCGGATGTCGCAGGCAGGACAATAGAACGGCCGGTCCAGGTCCTGGATGCGCGCCTTGCCCAATATCCCGTCCAAGAAAGCTCGAATCTTTTTTTCCGATATCAGCCCTGAGCTGGAAGGGCGCGGCGCCAGGTAGGGATAGAGATTGGAATTTTCGAAACCCAGGGCGAATTCTTCGACGGCATGGATATCGCCGCGCAAAACATAAAGGGCCCCTATCAGGGCGCCGATGCTGGTTCCCGAGATCATGTCAGGAATAATGCCGTGCTCCTGCAGGACCTTGAGCACCCCGATATGGGCCAGGCCCTTGGCGCCGCCGCCGCCAAGCGCGATCCCTGTTTTCATCCTCTCTTGCCCTGCTTTTCCACCAGCTGTAGAAAATTTTTAAGGTTTAGTCCGCAGATCTTGCGGATTTCGCGTTCTTTAAATCCTCTTTTTTGCAGGGCCGCGACCAAAACCGGATAAGCAGCGGCATCGGCAAGCCGGGCTGGCGTGGATGGTATGCCGTCAAAGTCGCTGCCCAGTCCCACGCAGTCGATGCTCCCGATCGAGGCAATGTGGATTATATGGTCGATCAACTGCTCAATTTCGACCGCATCGTTACCGGCCGCGGCCCGCAGGTAATATTCCCATTCCACCTGGCTTAAAAAGTCGGGATCGTCCAACCGCCCGGCGGTTCGCTCCTGGATTTCTTTTGCGAATTTATTGAAATTTTCTTCGATCTGGTCGAAGACGCTGCGCTTGATAAAAGCCGGGAAAAAGTTGGCCCCGATGAAACCCTTGCGAGCGGTGATCTCGCGAATGAATTTATCAGGCAAATTGCGCGGAATGGGGCACAGTTTTCTGGCATTGGAATGGGAGGCCATGATCGGGACCGACGTGGTTTTCAGAACCTGGGCGATGGTTTGATCGGAGGCGTGGGACACATCGATGGCCATGCCCATTTGCGCCATCTGGCGGACGATCTGCCGGCCCAGGGCGGTCAGGCCGTTGGCCCGGGGCGTGTCTGTGGTCGAATCGGCCCAGTCGGTGTTTTTGGAATGGGTCAAGGTCATGCCGCGCACGCCCAGAGAATGAAAGATATGGAGGATTTCCGGGGAGTTTTCAATGATATGACCCCCTTCGAGAAACAGCCAGGCGGCGAGTTTCTTGTGGCGCAGTGCCGCCGCCATTTCAGACAGCGAAGTTACCTTGGCCGCATGTTTGGGTTGAAATACTTTCTGCTCCATGGTCTGCAGAAGCTGCAAAGCCCTTTTCATGGCCCGCTGCGGCGCCAGCAGCGGGTCGACCCAGATGGCGAAAATCTGGGCCTTGAGGCCGCCCTTTCTGATTTTCTGAAGGTCAAGGTGGCCCGGATTCCTGCTGAAAGCCCAGGGCTGGTCAAAAAGAACGCTGGCCGTATCGCAGTGGGCATCGAAAACGAACAGATCCGCCGGTTTGGGTAGTGAGCCGTTTTTTTTCATGGCTTCATTTTATAACAATTCCCCGGCTTAGCAAAACCCCCGCCCGTTGTTTTGCCAACTTGGCCAGGCTGCGCTACAATATTCATAATAAAAGCTCCTGATATTTTATAGTGGCTGTGAGGCGAAAGCATGCGTGAAATCGAACTGCGACTGTCGGACATCAGCCTCGATGATGTCTATGCTTTTTCTTATCCCCATCTTCCCGAACGCTACGCCGGCTTGCAAGAAAAATATCCCGGCCTGCCCCTGCTGGTTGTCGACAGGGCCCAGCGGGTCGTCAGCGGCCACGATTACCGCCTGCTGCTCCGTCAGCGGGGCGAAACCCAGGCCCCGGCCCTGCAGTTGGACTTGTCGGTGCCGGACGCCTTGCTGTTGAATTACAATATTTTGCACTGCCTGTTCGGGCTGAATCTTTATGAAAAGCTGCTGTTCATAAAAAAAATCACTCCTTTGTGTCCAATTGAGGATATCCAGCGCCGGGCTGAATTGAATTTCGCCTTAAGCGATCACCTGCTCGAGAACCTGGATATGCTGCTCACGGAATCTTTCCGATTTTGCCTGGCTACGGGTCGCCTGGGCTTGAAGGCGGCGCTGAGGCTGGCGGACATGCCTGAAGAAGACCGCTTGGCAATGATCGCTTTGCTGCGGGCATGCAGGTTTTCCGAAAACCAGCAAGCACAACTTATCCAGCTGTTGGAAGAAACCGCTTTCCGTGAAAAAAAATCCTGGGCCGGGATCGTTGCTGCCAGCGGCTTGACGGCGCTGTTGCAGCGGGAAATGCCGCAAAAAAAAATCATTGAGGCATTGCAGGCCGCGCGTTATCCGGCCTATTCACGAATGGAGAATGATTGGCATATCTGGCAAAAAAAAATGGCCCCGAAAAACGTTGTCTTGACCCACACGCCGCTATTCGCCAAAGAGGAAATCCAGATCACCCTGACCGCAAAAAACATGGCTGCTGCGGAAAAGTTGCTTGCAAAACTGAAAAAACTTTTTTGAATTGTTGACAATAAACCGCATTTGCATATAATAGATAACAAGAGAGTAAAATGAGCACTCCGGTTTTAATTATTGTTTTTGTGGTCGCCCTGGTTTTTTCGCTGGGGTTTTTACTGCTGGTCATTACCCTGGTCCCGGCCATTCAGCAGTTCCGCTCGCTGCTCCTGGATCTGGAAAAAACCTCGCTGGAAGTGCGCGACCTGGCCCGGGAAGCCAAAAGACTCAGTGTTATGGCCGAAGACCGGTTGGAGAAAGTCGACATGGTCCTCTCCCAATCCAAGCGCACAGTGGAGAGCGCCGGCGCCGCCCTGCACTTCATCAACCACAAGGTGCTGCGGCGCTCGGCCGGTTGGCTGGCCTTCCTGCCGGCCGTTAAAATAGGATGGAATCTGGTCAAGAGAATTAGAGGAGGTAAATAAATGAGTGAAAATACCGGCAGCAAGATGTTTTTCAGTTTTTTAACCGGGACCGTGATCGGTGCCGCCCTGGCCCTGCTGTTCGCCCCCCAGTCCGGGGAAAAGACCCGCGAGCAGATCAAGGATTTTTCCGGCAAGCTAGGCAATGAGGTCAAGGATTTTTCTGATAAGCTCGGCGGCGAGGTCAGGGAAGGAGTCGAAAAGTTCAGTGGCAGGGCCAAAACTTTCATTGACGGCGCCAAAGATACTATCTCCAAAAAATCCAAGGTTTAAACGAAACTTTATTTCTTTGGGAACGGTTGATGAAGATTGCATCCGCAGCCTGAGGGGGGATAATTCCGTCCGGACGGTTGCGATACTAATCAAGAAATAGATCCTTTTTTATTTTTCAAAGAGGTTTGCAACCATGAAAAAAAACGAATGGGAAGAAGGCATTTTAAAAAGAACACTGGAAAAAAGCAAGGAACGCAAGGAAAACTTCAAGGCCACTTCTTTTCCGGTTCAGCGCCTGTACGATCCCGGTGATGTCAGCGAACTTGATTATGAAAAGGATCTGGGCTACCCCGGCGCCTTTCCCTATACCCGTGGCGTGCAGCCGACCATGTACCGCGGCAAGTTCTGGACCATGCGCCAATATGCCGGCTTCGGTTCAGCCGAGGAATCGAACCGCCGCTACCGCTATCTGCTGGAACAGGGGCAGACCGGCTTGAGCGTGGCTTTTGACCTGCCGACCCAGATCGGATTGGATTCGGATAATACGCTGTGCGAAGGCGAGGTGGGCAAAGTCGGGGTGGCCATCGACACCCTGGAGGACATGGAGATCCTGTTTGCGGAAATTCCCCTTGACAAAGTGTCGGTTTCCATGACCATCAACGCCTCGGCGGCCATCATCCTGGCCATGTATCTGGCCGTTGCTGAAAAGAGGGGCATCGCTTTCGACAGGCTTTTGGGAACGATCCAGAACGATCTGTTGAAAGAGTACATCGCCCGCGGCACCTATATCTATCCCCCCAAACCATCGCTGCGCATCATCTCCAACATTTTTTCCTTTTGCAAGGAGCGGGTGCCCAAGTGGAACACCATATCCATCAGCGGTTACCACATCCGCGAAGCCGGCTCCACTGCCGCCCAGGAATTGGCCTTCACCTTCGCCGACGCCATTGAATATGTCAAGTCGGCCCTGGCCTCAGGGCTGCAGGTGGACGAGTTCGCGCCGCGGCTTTCTTTCTTTTTTGCCAGCCACAACAATCTCCTTGAGGAAGTGGCCAAGTTCCGCGCCGCCCGCCGCATCTGGGCCCGGATCATGAAAAACAAATTCGCAGCCGGCGACAAGTCGCAGTTGATGCGCTTCCACACCCAGACCGGCGGCGTCACCCTCACCGCCCAGCAGCCGACGAACAATGTGGTGCGTGTCACTCTGCAGGCGTTGGCCGCGGTCCTGGGCGGCACACAGAGCCTGCACACCAATTCCATGGACGAAGCCCTGGCCCTGCCCAGCGAGGACTCGGTGCGCGTGGCCCTGCGCACCCAGCAGATTATCGCTTATGAGAGCGGCGTGGCCGACACCATCGACCCGCTGGCCGGTTCCTATTATGTTGAAGCATTGACCAACGAGATAGAAAAAGAGGTCTGGAAATACCTCGACAAGATCGAGGCCATGGGCGGCATGCTGGCGGCCATCGAGGCCGGCTACCCGCAGCAGCAGATCCAGGACAGTTCCTACTCCTACCAGAAGGAGATCGACAGCGGCGAACAGGTGATCGTCGGTGTCAACCAGTTCCAGGTCCAGGAAGACCTTTCGCACCTGAAAACGCTGAAGGTCTCCCCCGAAGGCGAGGAACTCCAGAAAAATCGCCTGCTGAAAATCAAGAAAGAGCGCGACGCCGCGGCCGTGCAGACAGCCCTGGCCAAGGTCAAAGCGGCGGCTGCCGGCAGCGGCAATCTGATGCCGCCGATCCTGGAAGCGGTCAAGGTTTATGCCACCCTGCAGGAGATCGCCGACCAGATGCGCGCCGTCTTCGGCGAGTACAAGGAAAAAATCGTTATTTAAAAGTAAGGGCGAAAGATTTTTCGCCCCTACCCAGTCCGTCTTCTAATTTGCCCTTTTTCAAAAATACTGGTAAAATCTGCTCATGGTGCGTCCTGAAGATATCGAGCAAGTAACTGTGGAAGCAGAAGCGAGTGAGAGATCATGCTACACAAAGCCAGCGGGTGGAAGTCCCGTCCGGGTAAGCGCCGATGCGCCCGGTAGCAGGCCCCAGTCTGGGATCGAGAGGTCACAGGCCGAGCGGGGCGTCAAGAGCCTTGAAAAGAGGGAGCAAAACCACGGCCCGCAACATGAAGTGAAGTTTGCAGCCTCGTCAAATTATCATCCGAAAGGAGTACGAGAAAGCCGAGCCGATCATGCCACGGCGAAGGCAACAGACATGATCCTTGAATCGGAACGGGTCATGGATTTCTCCGGGGTATTGAACGCGGGACGTGGTGACGGTTTTGTGCGGAACAGGAGAGGCCCTACCCGGCAGCCGAGTCAGGCAAAGACCGCTGGTATAAGGCCGGAGGCTGAAAATCAGCGGAGTCGGGAGGGAGTCCGAGGGGTTCATAGTACCGATGAAGGTGGGCAAGATAAACCGCTGGAGGGAAGGAACCCTGCTTTGGTAAGGCGTAAGGAGGAGGTAAGCGTGAGGGCATGGCCGAAGAAGCCCAACTACCCCGAAGAAAAAGTGCGAGAACTCCAACGAACGCTGTACAGGTGCGCCAAGCAGAGTAAGACACGACGATTTCATGCGCTGTACGACCGGATCAGCAGGAGTGACGTTCTGCTGGAAGCGTGGAAGCGGGTGCAAAAGAACCGGGGAGCAGCCGGGATTGACAGGCAGACAATTGCCGCCATCGAAGAAGATGGAGTGGAAGAGTTTCTGCATAGACTCGGCTGTGAACTGAAGGAAAGAACCTACCGTCCGTTACCGGTGAGACGGTGGTACATACCGAAGAGCGATGGGAAGAGCCGGCCACTGGGGATACCGGCGGTTCGAGACCGGGTGTTGCAGATGGCGACGAAGTTGGTGGTGGAACCGATCTTCGAGGCGGATTTTCTTGGTAACAGTTATGGATTTCGTCCGAAGAGAAGTGCGACCGGGGCGCTGGAAGCTATCCGAGAAGCGGGCAACCGGGGCTACAACTTTGTGGTTGACGCGGACATCAGAGCCTACTTTGACACTATAAACCAAGATAGGTTGATGGCAATGGTAGGTGAAAGGGTATCGGATCGACGTGTACAGAAGTTGATACGGAAGTGGCTGGAGGCCGGGGTGATGGAAGATGGACAGGTGAAGGAAACGATGGCAGGGACTCCCCAAGGCGGAGTGCTATCACCGCTTTTGTCCAACATTTACCTGCATGCACTGGATGAGGAATGGGAGAGGAAATATAAAACTCTTGGCATTTTAATCCGGTACGCCGATGATTTTGTGATCATGTGTCGCAATGAGTCGCAGGCCAGAGAAGGGTTGAGACGAGTTGGAGAAATACTGAAGCGTCTCGGTCTGGAACTTCATCCCGATAAGACGAAGATAGTGGATTTGCGTCATGGACATGAAGGGTTTGAGTTTTTGGGGTGCACGATTCGGAAGAAGCGGAGCATTCTGCGCAACCCACGCCTCAGCTTTGTACAGAGGTGGCCATCACCGAAAGCGATGAAACGAGTGCGGGCTAAAATTCATGTCATGACGGAAGCCTGCCGGAGCGGGATAAAGGATGTGGAGCAGTTAATCCACATGCTGAATCCAGTTTTGCGCGGGTGGTGCAATTACTTCCGCACTGGGAATGCAGATCGCAAATTTAACCAGATCGATGGCTATGTATTCCGAAGAATAATCCGTTGGCTGAATCGGCGTGGTGGACAGCGGTCGCGTTTTCTGGTAAAGAAGTGGAACAGTGAACGACTCTTTGGTATGGGACTTTTTCGGTTGCAAGGCACGGTGTGTTACCCTGTGTATGCCACGTCTGCGAATACCATCGTTAAGCCGTGTGCGGGAAAACCGCAAGCACGGTTTGAAAGGGGGATTTGGAATCGGGCTGAATTAGCCCGCGCCAATTTCTACCAATGTTCAAGGTCATC
>JAHIKI010000028.1 GCA_018897435.1 Acidobacteriota bacterium
CAAAACGGAAATTCGTAAGAAATGGGAAATTCCGGATCTGTCACATTGTGGCAATGGGCATTGTTCTCTGCGAATCTTTGGTTGGCTTGGTCTGCCCTCTCACCGAATGGGAGAACAATTTGAGAGTGAGAGGAGGTCAAGCCCAGATATATGAGACAAGCTTCATGAAAGAGTGGATTCACAAAATCATGTTTTATGATTTTAATGAACAGACATTTATGATCATATATGCACTCTTTTTTGCGCTCATCCTGTTAACGTTCTGGATGATTCCTCCGGAGTTTATATTGAAGCGAAAGCAAAAAGAACTATAGCAATTCTCGAACCATCGCTTCCAGGCGACGTCAGCAAGGCCGCGCCTGAAGCTCGACGTTAGATTAAATAAAAAATTATGATAAACATTCGTTATGCCCTAATCATCATGCTTCTAAGTGTTTCAATATTATCTACAAAAGAAGCATTCCCTCAGGACTCTAAGAAACAAACAGAATATGCAAAACCAGGACCATACGAAGTTAAATCTCTGGAGTTTCCTAACTTAAAAGATAACAATCGGAAGAATCGTAGAGTACCACTCAAAGCTCACTTTCCAGCCGAGGGGAAAAATTTCCCGCTTGTCATATTTTCGCACGGAGGCGGGGGAAATTTGGACTCTTACATATATCAGGTACAGCATCTTGCCAGCCACGGTTATGTCGTTATCTGCATCGAGCATGTTTACAGCAGCAATAAGCGGATAAAATATTACATGAGCTGGCGCGGCGGACGTATGCGATATAAGGAAGCGCTTTGCCGAACGACGAGAGATCCCGAAGCAATACTTGAACGCCCGAAGGACGTAAGTTTCGCCATTGACCAAGCGGTTTTGTGGAATAAAGACTACAAAGAGTTTGCAGGAAAAATCAACACTAACAAGATTGGAGTAATAGGGCACTCTTATGGCGCCTATACCACACTCGTCATTTGCGGTGCCCAACCTATCCTTGATTATCTCGAACCAAATGTTAGTCCCGGCAAAGGGCTTGCGGGGGATTTCAGCGACCCGCGTGTTACATTTGGGCTGGCGATGTCTCCCCAGCCACCTGGAGGCACTTTTTTTGACAAGGATAGCTATAAGACCATCAACCGCCCATTGGTAGGTATTAGCGGTTCGAATGATACATGGAAAGCCTTTGACGATAAAGTCATGGCAGCGGAAAAACGCTGGCAGTTCTGGAAACTCTTGCCTAACGGGAATAAATACTTCCTCTGGCTTGAGAACGCTGACCACTTCAGTTTTTGCGATAATTCCAAGGCATGGATATTTCCGTCAAAATCGCGCCCGGACGTTCAGCGCATTTCAAAGGCTATGATGGTGCTTTTCTGTGATTACTTCTTAAAAGAAAAAGAAGAGGCCAAAGATAAAATGAATAAGGAATATGCAAATTCGCTTTGTGGTAATGTGGTGACAGAAATTCAATGGCATGAAAAATAAATCTAACAATTTCATCCGCCTGATCGTTACCCGCCTTTCGACGTCAGGTCCCGGCAGGTGCTGTAGGTAGTTGGGCGGGAGGCCAGATTATGTCAATCATTGTTGCATTTATTTTGAATCGCAATGGTGTTGTTGCAAGTGAGGGCAGGGAGGTAAAATGGCGATAAAAATAGAAAAACCAACGATTATCAAGGCTGCTGGAAACAAAAAAAAGATCATCGAAGAATATTTCGGTCTGGTGAATTCGGCTCAAGGGCAAATCAGTGTCGCCGTGATGCACAGCCCTTCGGGTTGGGCCGAGCCCGGGCAAAAACCCGATTTCGATGAATACGCGGTTGTTTTGAAAGGCATGCTGCAGGTGAAAACCCGGGACGGGGTTGTTGACGTCCGGGCTGGAGAAGCGATCATGGTTTCCCGCCATGAATGGGTGCAATACGGCACGCCAGGGCCCGAAGGGGCCGAGTATGTCGCAATTTGCCTGCCCGCCTTTTCCCCGGCCACCGTCCACCGGGATACCTGATTCACAGCGGCGCAAATCCTGGCATTGCGACAGCTTTTGTCGCTTTCAACTGAGCAGGCGATACGAAGGCACTGCCCAAATTCCTGCGTCGATTTCATAGATGCGATCACCGCGATAGACAACCATACCCCCCAGCCAACGGTTTTTTAAATTTTTCGCCAGTGTTTTCATTGCAGTTATATCTGGGGCATGAATCGTATCACGCGCCTTGATTTCAATGCCGATCAATCCCTTCTCCATTTCAATCAGCAAATCGATTTCAAGTCCCGAGCGGGTACGATAGAAATATATTTTGTTTGAATTTTTTGATGAACTGATATATTTCATGATTTCACTAACGATATAGTTTTCAAATAAGGGACCCTGGACTTGCGATTTTATCCCCGTCAGTTGTCTGAGAATACCCATGTCCGTCCAATAAATTTTTGGCGTTTTGATTAATGTGCTGGAGATATTTGTATGATACGGCGGCAGCAGGAATACCTGATAGGACATTTTTAGATATTCAATGTAGCGCCGGACAGTTTCCACGCTTATTGCGGCATCCCGGGCAATTTCTGAAAAAGACAGGAGTCCTGTATAGCGCTGGGCAGCGAGGTGTTGAAATGTTTTAAAAGGTTTTAAATCGCTGATCCGGGCAAGATCGGCCAAATCTCTTTCCAAGTATGTGGCTTCAAATGATTTCAACCATTCCCATTTACGATCATCCTGCAATGGCAAGAGTCCAGGCATCCCTCCCCATTGCAGCAGATACGCTTCCCAATTTTTGATCGGGTTTACTTTTTTTAAATCCGCGATTTCAGGTAGTTTGTTGCATGCGGCAGCGATAGACTGTTTTGCAATGATATGATCAAGTAAGGGCAAGGTGATTTGCTGTGGAAAATCGCTGATCAATTCACATAAACAAAGCGGCCATAACTCGTATATCAATACTCTCCCAGCCAATGTTTCACGCACCTTTTTTAAAAGTAGTATCTGCGAGCTGCCTAACAGAACCGAGAAATCTATTTTTTTTGCATCAAAGGCAAATTTGATCTTGTCGAACAGAGCTGGTTCTTTTTGAATTTCGTCCAGTATGGCATTCCCGACACTGCTTCCCCAATTGAATGACGAGACTTGGGAGAGCTGATCGCGGTATTCCCAGGCATCGAGATTGAAATAATTCAATTTTGGATAAAAGTGTTTGGCCGATGTCGTTTTGCCCGTTTGCCGTGAACCGGTTAATAAAACGATGATGTTTTCGTTGGGTTTTGGCAAGTGTTGATAGACCAATCTGTTTTTCTGCATTATTTCACACCCAATGTGAGATTTTACAGGCAATTTTCACAGATGTCAAGAAATTTCACACATTTGTTTCGGTTGTAGTTTCGCTTTGGGTTAACTTATTTGAAATGGGAACTGATCATTTTTAAGATTTTCTGACCCGAATCAGGACCCACACTCCGCTGACCTGCCCCCAGGAGACTACCTTTTTTCTTCTCGCCATTCAACAATATCCCAAAGTTGATGGGCAAATAAATTCAATTTTACTTTGTATATTAAAGTTCTTTACAATAATAATTACAAATGATATACTAGGGTTGTCATAAAGGAGTTTCACGATGCCTACACGCGGAGAAAAGTTGTTCAGCAGATGGCCAGCTTTTGCCGCACGTCTCTACGATTGGTTAACTTATAGGAAGGGAGGCCGACACTATTTCGCCGATATGGCCGACCGCTTGGCAGCAATGATTGCCAGTGGCCGGCTGCTGGAAGTGGGATTCGGCCCAGGCCGGCTCCTTTGCGAGCCTCATCAGCCCAGCCGGATATCCAAGCGGCTTTTATGATTGCAAATTATTTTGGTTAATAGTATTAGGAGGCATAAATGGAAAAAAACAGTGAAATCGAATCCAAGGAAATCAAAATCGGCGGTGGGGAAAAATTGGGGATCATGATCGAGGTCTCCGTGTTTATTGGGTTGTTTCTCATTTTATTCTGGAATTACGAGATTTTTCTTGGCCAAAAGCTGTCGGCCTGGATCGATCAGACTTTCCAACAATATGGTTATGGCCCCATTACTCATGCCTTGATGCTTGTTTTGCCGCTGGTTTTCTTGTTGCTATGTAAAAAGGATATCCGGAACTATGGCTTCAACTTCCACAACCTTGGCGATCAGGCCAAAACCGGTCTCAATCTCTTTCCTTTTGTCTTCCTGCCGATGGTGCCCACACTGTGGATCAGTTATGAAACCTGGTATGGAGCCACACTCATTTCCCTATCCTATATTCCAGTGTTTATCTTAATAGTTAGAATGCTCCAAAAGGGAAATTTCCGCTGGATTTCCGGGATCAGGCGTCTTATACTGGTACCCCTGACGATGTTTCTACTGATGCTGTTCTTGAAATATCCACACCCCACATTGAAATCGGCCTTTTTTATATTTATATACTTTTTCTTTTTCGTCGGTTTCGGCGAGGAATTCATGTTCCGCGGCTATATTCAAACCCGCCTAAACATCGCTTTCGGCAAGCCATATACCCTTTTCGGCACAACCTGGGGACCCGGCATGATAATATCGGCCGTTATTTTTGGTCTCATGCATACCTTAAACGCCGGCTTCAACCCCTTTCAACACAATTATCATCTGAGCTTCTGGTGGGGGGTTTTTACCATGGCAGGGGGATTTGTCTTTGGCTACATCCGGGAAAAAACAGCGAGCATCATCCCAGTTGGAATCATTCACGGACTGGGGGTCGCTTTTCCCAATATTTTCTTTAATATATAATGGAAAAGCAGCGGAGGACGGACATGGAAAACGAAACGATCCAGCAGAATTTGCATTACATCAAGCAGATCATGGCCGACAGCCGCCAGACCTTCGTGGATAACGGCCTGGGCCTGATCGGTTGGGGCATATTATGCGTAACGGGAATTATCGTCATGTATGTCTGCATGCTTTTTCAGATATCGCTCAATGCCCTGATCCTTTGGGTCGCTGTGGTATTGGCGGGTTTTTTATGGACGCTGACGATCAACCGCCGACTTAGGCGGCAGTACCGCAGCTGCACCTTTGCCTACAAGATGATGCGTGCGGTCTGGCTTGTCTGCAGCCTGGCTTTGATGATCGTGGGTTTTGTCGGTTTCTACAGGATTGATGTGCAGATCCTGCCCGCGCTGTTCGCCATAATCATGGGCATCGGCATAGCCCTATCCGGCATGATCATGGGCAGACGGCTGATCGTCGGCTGCGCCGGCGGTTGGTGGCTGGGAGCGATTCTAATGTTTCTCTTTCCCTGGAAGCACCATTTTCTTGTTTTCGCGGGGCTGATGGTGGTATTCGCTATCCTGCCCGGAATCGCGTTGTATTCGTCATGGAAAAAGGAGCTGCAGCGGAAAAACCCATGAACAATTTCGACCATCAGCAGCTGGACGATATCATCCACTCTCGCATCCGCCTGGCGGCTATGGCCGTGCTGGTCAACATTGAGGAAGCCGACTTTACCTACATCCGCGATGCGATCAAGACTACCGACGGCAATCTGAGCATTCACCTCCGGAAGTTGGAAGAAGCGGGTTATGTTCAAGTGACCAAGCGTTTTTTATCCCGCAAGCCCCAGTCGACCTACCGCCTGACTGCCAAAGGCCGGAAAGCCTTTTCCCACTATGTGGAACGCCTGGAAAAACTGATTAAAACCAAGTAATTGCAAGCCGACTCATCCCTTTTCGGTTAACGGGGCCCCGGCGATGACCAACTCCGGGTTACTCCTTTTTTTCTCATACATCATTTTTGATTTTGTCTGGCTTATTTAAAATGGGAACTGATCATTTTTAAGATTTTTGGATAGAGAGCTTTGTTGGCAGCCAGAACCGCGCTTGTTTTTACCTCCAATTCCCGGGCCTGGAAATCACTTGTCTTGCCGCCGGCTTCTTCTACAATTAGTTTGCCGGCCATAAAATCCCAGGGCAGCAAGTGGGCTTCCCAGAAAAAATCATAGCGTCCGCAGGCCGTGTATGCCAGGTCGAGCGCGGCCGATCCGCAGCGCCGCATGTCCTTGCATTGGGAAAGCAGGCTTCGGAAAGCTTCCGTGTATGCGGCCAGAAAACGGGGAGCCTTAAAGGGAAATCCGGTTGCTCCCAGTGCTGAACTTAATTTTGCCACCCTGCTGACGACGATCGCTTTGCCATTCAAGAAGGCGCCTTGGCCGGCAGAGGCGTGAAAACAGTCTTTGGACAATGGATTGTATATTAAGGCGAAGATGGTTTTTCCGTTTTTCTGCAAAGCCAACGAAACGGCAAAATGGGGGATGCCGTGAATGAAATTGGTAGTGCCGTCCAGTGGATCGATGACCCAGAGATATTCGCTGGCTTTGGCCGAATAGCCGCTTTCTTCCGCCAGGAGGCGATGATCGGGGAAATTTTGCTTTATGACACCTTTGATGATTGTTTCGGCTTCCTTGTCGACGCGAGTGACAAAATCATTTTTGCCTTTGGCCTGGATATCTGTTGCGGGAACATTTCGGAAATCACGGCAGATCAGGCCCCCTGCCTCGCGTGCCGCCCGCAGTGCGATTTTTAACAATTGGTTCAATATGTCTCCTTTTTTAACGCAGTGCCAAGGTAACAGATTGCCCTAATGAGAAGGAGTACGGATATTTCAGATAAATCATCACTTCGTAATCTCTGCTTGAACTGCCAGAGCGGCATCCACCGCCTCCCCTTTATACTGACCATCAAAAATTTCAAAACTTTTTATTATTTCCCGGATCATCATTTTTTATAATACTTTATAGATTTCTCGACGGTGTCCGATGCGGATCACGTATACAACGAGTTTTTTTCCCTCGATGCGGCAAATTATCCGATAATCACCTACACGATATTTCCAAAGTCCGGAAAGTTCTCGTCGTAATGGAGCACCGAACCGCCGGGGATCATTTTTGGTTGCAATCCTATCTCGCAAATAACGAATGATACGGTGTTGGATCTCGCGGTCAAGTTTTCTAAGATCATCCTCAGCCTCGGCGTCGAACTCAATCCGCCAAGCCAAGCTTTTTCTCCAGTTCGTCAAGTGAAATCCTGGGATTGTTTTTTTGTATCCGCTCCATAGCCAGCAGGTAATCTGCTTCGTCCTCGAGAAATTCTTCTATTGCTTTGCGCACGTAATAGCTTTTGGTACGGTGTGTTCTGGCCGCCAATTGAGCAAGCTTTTTTTCAACATCTATAGGAATCCTAACAGCAATCATGGTACACCTCTGTATAACATGTATAACATAAACCGGGATATCTGTCAACGCTTTTTATATTTCCCATTCACCATCAATGCTATTCCGGTATTTTGCAGATTTCGAAAATCGCGACATATCAGGCTCCCTGCCTCGCGCGCAGCCCGTAAAGCGGTTTTCAGTAGAAGGTCTGGCATTTTTTATCCTGTAAAACAACTTATCAGATCGGCTTGTCGATTTCAAATCGAAATCCGCCCTGGTGTTGAAATGCGCCCCGGATATAATATAATGGCCCCATGTCCAGAAAAATTGCCGTTGTGGTACAGCGCTACGGGTTGGAGATCAATGGCGGCGCCGAATACCACGCCCGTTTGATCGCTGAAAAGTTAAGCAAATATTTTACGATCGAGGTGTTTACCACCACGGCTTGCGATTATGTCACCTGGGACCATCATTACCGCGGCGGGCAAGAATTATTGAACGGGATCAAGGTCAATCGTTTCCGGGTGAGGAAACCAAGGGATCCGGAAACCTTCGGCAGAATCCAGCGGTACATTTTTGAGGAGGAGCATGTTCTGGAAGATGAATTGAGCTGGCTCGAGGAGGAAGGGCCGTTGGTTCCGGAATTGCTCCAAGCGCTTGAAAAAAGGGAAAAGGAGTTCGCTTATTTTATATTTTTTTCCTACCGCTATTACCATTCCTATTATGGGGTAAGCAAATTCCGCCGTAAAGCCATTCTGGTTCCTACGGCCGAGCACGATCAGGTGGTCTACCTCAGTTTGTTCAAGGATTTTTTCAACCTGCCGGCGGCGATCGTTTACAATTCCCTGGAGGAAAAGGAGTTGATCAACCGCATCTCCGGGAACGCGGCGCTATGCGGGGACGTGGTCGGCGTCGGCTCCGAGATCCCCGAGGGCTTTGATCCGCGCGGGACGTGGGCGCGACTTGGCATCCAGGACAAGTATTTTGTTTATATCGGCCGCCTGGATGAAAACAAGGGTGTTCCCGAACTGTTCGATTTTTATCTGCGGCTGCTGGCCGAGAAAAAAATCACCTTGAAATTGCTGTTGATCGGCAAAACCTATATTTCCATCCCGGAGCATGAAAATATCGTCCACATCGGTTTCCAGGAAAACAAAGAAAAATTCGACCTGTTGCAGGGCGCGGATTTCTTGGTCATGCCTTCGCAGTTCGAATCGCTTTCCATGGTTGCCCTGGAGGCCTGGGCGATCGGAAAACCGGTTCTGGCCAACGGCAAGACCGAAGTGCTGCGCGGCCAGTGTCAGCGCAGCCAGGGCGGATTGTGGTATGGCAATTATGATGAATTCAAGGAAGCTTTTCTCATTCTGCAGGCCGATGGTGATTTACGGGAACGCCTGGGGGCCAATGGCAAAAAGTATTTCCTGGAAAACTATTCCTGGGAAACCATTGAGAATAAATATTTGAAAATCATTGCCGCTTTGGATCAAAGGCGGTGAATCGGGGAAACCAAGCCAACAGTCTTTTTAAGGCTGCAGCAAGTACTTTTTAATTTTTGCCAATAAATTGACCCGGGATATCCCCAGTATCTTGGCTGCCTGGGTCTTATTTCCCTTGGTATGTTGGAGAACGTTTTTGATCTGATCTTTTTCGACCTCGCTTAAAGACTTCAAAGGCAAACCCGTGGCCGAATCTTCCTTGAAATTTGAATTTTCCAAAAAATAGTGGGGCAGCGATTTTTTATGCAATTCGTTTCCGCTTTCAATGATGATGGCACTGTTGATGATATTCATCAGTTCACGGACGTTTCCCGGATAATCGTACTGCTTCAGCAACCGCATGGCCGCTTCTGATATTTTTTGGATATTTTTCTGATTCTGCTCATTGAACTTTTTTAAAAAGTGCTGGCACAAAAGCGGGATATCGCCCTTTCTTTCCCGCAGTGGGATCAGGTAAACCGAACTCATGTTCAGGCGGTAAAACAAATCTTTACGGAAATTTCCCTTTTTCATCTCGCTCAACAAATCCTTGTTGGTGGCGGCGAGGATACGGACATCGACTTTTTGATTCTTGGTCGAACCCAGCCTGAAAAATTCACCTTCCTGAAGGACCCTCAGCAACTTTACCTGGATCGGCAGCGCCAATTCGCCGATTTCGTCGAGAAAAAGCGTGCCCTTGTCCGCTTCTTCCAGGAATCCTTTTTTGGCCGAACTGGCACCGGTGAATGCGCCTTTGTTGTGGCCAAAGAATTCAGACGAAAAAAGTTCGTTGGCGAAAGTTCCGGCATTCACGGCGACAAAGTTTTCATTGCGGCGTTTGCTGATTTGATGTATGGCCTTGGCGATCAGCTCCTTGCCGCTGCCGCTTTCACCCCAGATCAGAATGCTGTTGTCAGGCTGCGCCATTTTTTCAACCATTTGGAAAATCCTGATCATTTCTTTATTCTGGGTAATGATATCCTTGAAAGCGTCCTTGAATTGCAAATGTTCCCTGGAAACCGCGATTTCCGCCTCCATGGCGCTATTGTCCCTGCGGTTTTCCAAGACAGTTTTAATGATCTTCAGCAATTGGTCATTATCAACCGGTTTGGTCAGATAGTCGAAAGCACCGAGTTTCATTGCCGAAACAGCCAACTCTACATCTTCCACCCCGGTCAAGACGATGGTTTCGATATCAATGTTTTTTTCCTTGATATGCTTCAAGATGTCCAATCCGCTCACGTCGGGCATGTCCATATCCAAAAGCAGCAGATCGTAGTTGCTGTTTTTCAATTCATGAAAAGCTTTGGAGCTGTTAACGAGCGTTGAAACCTCGTATGCCCCGGTTTGCAACAGCATGATGTTCAGGTAGTTCAAAACCGCCTGATCGTCGTCTATGGCCAGGATTTTCTTCATGGGTTTTCCTTTTGCGAGACCGGTATGTATATTGAAAAAGTGGTGCCCGAGTCCAATTTGCTTTCCACTTCGATCCGGCCCTTGTGTTCTTTGATTATCCCATAGGCGATGGACAGACCGAGTCCGGTCCCGCCTTGGTTTCTTTTGGTTGTAAAAAAAGGATCGAAGATCTGCTTCAGGGTTTTTCCGTCAATGCCTTTGCCGTCATCGCTTATTTTCAGCAGGGCTTCATTCTCCTTTTCCAAAAATGATGTCGAGATCTCAATGGCCCCCATTTTTTTTTCGATGGCTTGTGAGGCGTTGATCAGGATATTGACGACCACCTGTTCCAGGCGTTGAGAATTGCCTTTAACTTTCGGGATATTCCCGTTCAGCTCAAGATTGACTTTGGCCTTTCTGCCGATCTGATTGGCAACAAGACGCAGGCAGTTTTGAATGATATCATTGAGGTCCACCTCATCGTTCAATACGCCGTCATCCCTTTTGGCAAACTTGCGCAACCCTTCCACGATCGTCTTGATGCGATTGGTGCCCTGAGCCATATCATCCAACAAAATCAGTATGTTGCTTTTAAAAACGTCGTAATTCAAGCGGGCGACCTGCAGGTTCCTGTCATTGCGGGAATAATCGTCCAAAATGGGAAGAATGTCCTTCATGGCTTCTTGAATGATCGACACGTTGCCGCGAATAAAGGTGTTGGGGTTGTTGATTTCATGGGCGATACCCGAGACAAGCTGCCCGAGCGAGGCCAGTTTGTCGGTTTGCATCAGTTGGATTTCCATATTTTTCTGCTTGGTGATCAGGCGGGAGAACTCCAACACGCCCTCCACTTCACCCCGGTCATCAAAAATCGGGTAAGCCTGCAGCAAGTAATACTCGTCGCCGTATTTTTGCTCCAGAGTGATCGACTTTTTCTGTTGAAAAACCATTGCCCCCGGGCATCTGTCGCATGGCCGCGACAAGTTAAAGATTTTTTTGTGGCATTTGCCGCTGTGGGTCCCCTCCTTGCGGTTGGCCATCTTGATATTGAAGTCCCGGTCTATCATGACCACCTGGTCGGTTATGGCGTCAAAGAGCGTCTGTAGCTTGTTCCGGCTTTCCTTCAGCTTATCGGTCAGCGAAACCAGTTCCTTGTTTTTATTGACCAGAAGGTCCTTCTGCTTTTCCAGGTCGGCCGTCCTGGTCTGGACGATCTTTTCAAGGTTTTCGTTTTGCCGGATTAACTCTTGTTCCAGCTCCTTGCGTAGGCGGATATCCTTGTAGACCTCCTCGATGCAGTGCCGGCCATCAAAATCCACATAGATGAAGGATCCTATTACTGGACACTGTTTGCCCCTGGAGTCGATCAAACTCATCTCCATCCCTTCCAAGAATCCTTTTTCTTTAAGTTTCTTGAAAATAAACGGCCTGATGCGGGGGATATTGGCATACAATTTGTTTTTGACAAAATTCAGTTTGACCGACCCGTCTTCGGGGTAGTGAAGCATCCGGTAAAAGGCTCGATTAGCCTTGAGAATGTCTCCGTTCCGTTTTGATATGACGATCCCGTCAGGGGCATTTTCGAAAAGATCCTCAAATCGCTTTGTGGATTTCTCCAATTCCTGGGTTTTGGCTTTAACCAGGTCTTTCAAGTTGCCGACATATTTTTTTAATTCCAGCTGCAGTTCATGCTTTTCAACAGCCTTGGAGATCATGTGGCCGATTTCCTTGATGAGCTTTTTTTCTTCCTCGAGAAAATCGCCTTCCTTCAAATAACCGATCTTGACGCAACCCCGGGTCTTGCCGTTGACCACGATATCGGAGTGGAGCGAAGCCTTGATATTGTCGCAGGATATGGTTCCGGGAGTATATTGGCTTTGGTCCAGAATAATGGCCGCGCACGCCATCTCGGGATATTGAAACCCCTTGACCAGATTTGCCGCAGAATTTTCCAATATTTGTCCCAGGTTCTTCCCGGACTCAATCTGGGAACTGATGATGTACAGGCATTCAAGTTCTTTGATCCTTTCCTTAAGATCGTATTCGAGCTTTCGGGCGCATTCAATGCATTCTTTGCGCTGGATGTTTTTTTTCACTTTTCAACCTTTTTAGTGCAACGGGGGCATTATACCACCAGTTTGTTTTTAATTTTAGTTTGGATGTAGTTTTCGCTGGCAAGCAGCGGTTGTTTCTCCTGGTTGCAGGTGGCGATTTCGATGGTTAGCGGCAGGAATTTCCCCTTGCCGTTGGCAGTGTGGAAGCTTTCCCGGAACAGGTTTTTTCCCCAGAAGCCGCCCATTTCAACATTTTGGTAAAAGGGGTTGGCTTGCTGGATCTCTTTAAAAACAGCATCTGTGTTTTTAAATTGCATGGATTGGGTTGTTTTTTCGGCCAAGCGGCAAATAATCTCCCAGTTGGCCATCCCGTTTTTGGGAGGAAATATCGCCTGGTTGTGCTGCAAACGGCGGTCGCAAGCGGTAAAAGTCCCTGAACTCTCAAGCGGCGTCGATGCCGGCAATACTACGTTGGCTTCTGATGCGCTGGCGCTCATAAAAAAATCAACAACCAGGGTGAATTCAACAGCAGCCAGCATCTTGCCTGCTGTAGTTACGGCTAGGGGGTTTTCACCAAATATTAGCAGGGCCTTGATTTTGCTATTGCTGAATCTTTCCCCAAGATCAACCGGGTTGAAAATCTGATCTGGACTGATGTTCCACAATTTCTGGAAACGGCTGATAGCAGGATCGCCATAGCGGACGCCTCCGGGCAGGTAGCGGGGATCAACGCCCATGTCCAGCAGCCCCTGGGAATTTGCGAATTCGCTGATCAGGATCAGGCCATTGCCGGGCTGGCCGGTTTTGCCCTGCTGCAACATCAGATTCCCCAGCGCTTTCAAGTCGTCCCGTGATTTTTCCAGACATTGGTCTATGCCATACACAACGATAAAATTGGGCCTGCCAGAGAGCATGGCCACGATTTGGTCGAATTTTTCCGGTTGGACTCCCGTGGTTTCAACGGTCTCTTTTCTGTCCAGCTTGGCAATGGAGGCTTGATACTGGGGGAAATTTTCCGTGCGGCGGCTGATGAAGTCGCTGTCGATCATTTCTTTTTTGATCAGTTTATTGGCGATGCCAGCCAGCAGGGCCGTGTTGGTCCCGCGTTTGGGATCGAGCCAGAGATCGGCGATCTTGCTGAGGGAATTCTCCGATGAACTGACGGCCACCAGGCGGGCGCCTTTTTTCATGGCTTCCTTGATTTTCAGCTCGGCAACCAGGTTGTTTTCGGTTAATTCGGCGTTCATGACCATGATGACATCGGCGTTTTTGAATTCATCCATGGTGGTCGTGGAGGCGGTCAAGCCAAACATCTCATCCAGTGCGTCCAGATCACGGCCGTTGAACATATTGTTGAAGCTGCCGATCAGGTTGGTTTTGAATCCGGCGCGCGCCCATTTTTGTAGCAGATACAGTTCTTCGTTGGTTAGCCGCGGTGAGGCGAAAACGGCCACGGCTTCAGGACCATATTTATTACTGATGGCATTTATTTTTTTTGCGGCATGAGCCAGCGCTTTTTCCCAGGAAGTTTCCTGCAACCCCTTTTTGCCTTTCAGCATGGGTTTGAGCAGGCGCTGCTCGTCAAGCATATAGCGATAAGCGAAACGACCCTTATGGCACAAATACCCCTTGTTGTGGGAATCGCCGTTGAATCCTTCCGCAGAAAATGTGTCTTGATCGAAGACCTTGTACTGCAAAACGCAACCGACCGAACAAAAATGGCAGATGGATAAATGCTTTTTGCCCGCCCATGGCCCCGGTTTGACGAAGGGCAGATGCTCGGCAATGGCTCCGGTGGGACAGGCGGCGATGCAGTTGCCGCAGGATATGCAATTGGTTTCCAGAAGCTTTTTTTCCATTGAGGGACGGACCACCGACTTGAAGCCGCGGTAGACGAAGCCCAGGGCAGAGACCTTCAGGATCTCCGAGCAGGTGCGCACGCAGCGACCGCAGGCGATGCACTTATTGGGGTCCAGGGTAATAAAAGGATGAGCTTTGTCCACTGAGTACTTGCGCACTTCGCCGATGAATTTTTTCAGGTCGATCTTAAAATCTACGGCGTGCTTGCGCAAAGCGCACTCAAAATAAGCGGAACATCCGCATTCCAGGCAGCGGCGGGTTTCGTTTTTTGCCTGCTGGTCGCTGAAACCCAGTTCGACTTCGGCGAAGGTTTTCGCCCTTTTCGAAGCGGGCAGTTCGGGCATTTTTTCTTTAGCGATCTTGGCGAACTGGGAGAAATCGCTGTCGGGAATATCCCCGAAGATATCCTTGCGGCTGATGAACTCTTTTTCTTCGCCCGCGGCTTGCCCGGATCGGACATGGTGATCAATGGCGTTAGCGGCGATCTTGCCATGGGCAATGGCGTCAATGGCCACGGCCGGCCCGGTGGCCATGTCCCCGCCGGTAAAAACGCCCGGGAGTGATGTTTCAAATGTGCCTTGGTTGAATACCAGTGTATTGTACTTGGTGGATTGCAGCTGGGGATTTTTTTGCAGGCCGCAGAGGTCCACGTCCTGGCCGATGGCCGATATGACGAAATCACAGGGCAGTTGGTATTCCGAGCCGGGCACTGGCACCGGGCTGCGCCTGCCGCTGGCGTCCGCTTCGCCCAGCTCCATGCGGATGCAGGTCAGGGCCTTGAGCCGGCCGTTTTCCTGAATCAGTTCGCTGGGAGCGGCAAGCAGGATCAATTCGACATTTTCATCCAGCGCCGCATCGATCTCCATGTGGTGGGCCGGCATTTCGTTGCGGGTGCGCCGGTACAACAGGGTTACTTTGTCAGCTCCCAGCCTCTTGGCGGAGCGGGCGGCGTCGATAGCGGTGTTGCCGCCGCCTACGACCACGACATTGCCATATATCTCCGGTTTCTTTTCATTCTGGAGTTGCCAGAGAAAATCGATGCCCGGGATTACGCCGGAGATCTGCTCCTCTCCAGGCAGGCGCATATTCTTCGCTTTTTGGGCGCCGAAAGCCAGGTAGATGGCGTCAAATTCCTGTTCTTTCAGGTCTTCAATGGTAAAATCCCTGCCCAGAGCGGAATTGGTTTTTACGGTTACGCCCAGGTTGGTGATCCAATTGATCTCCTTGTCCAGCAATTTTTTAGGCAGGCGGTATTCGGGGATGCCATAGCGCAGCATGCCGCCGAGTTCCGGGGCCTTGTCGAACAGGGTGATCGCATAGCCTTTCAGAAGCAAATAATAGGCGCAGGTCAAACCGGCCGGTCCGCCGCCTATCACCGCCACTTTTTTGCCGTTTAGCGGTGCGGGCTGGGGTGTCCAGGGGTCTTCGATGTCGATGTCTGAAGCGAAGCGTTTCAAGTAGTCGATGCCCACGGTTTCATCCACCCGGTTGCGGCGGCAGGCCACTTCGCATTCGCGCACGCAGACCCGGCCGCAAACCAGCGGCAGAGGATTGGTTTCCTTGATCAGGCGTATGGCCTCCATGGGTTTGCCCATGGCGATCAGTGCGATATAACCCTGGACGTCCACGCCGGCCGGGCAAGTCTGCTGGCAGGGAGCCAAACAGTCGGCGTAGTGGTTAGACAGCAGCAGTTCCAGGGCGGTCTTCCTGGCCTCGTGGATACGCGGGTTGTCGGTGTGGATGACCATCTTGTCGGCCACCGGGCTGGAACACGAGGGGATCAGTTTGCTGACCCCTTCGACCTCCACCACGCAAAGATAACATGAACCGTAAGGAGGGAGTTTGGGGTCGTGGCACAAAGTGGGTATCTCGGCGAGCTGATTTTCCTGAATCACTTCAAAAATTGTTTGGTTGGGCCGGGCATTGACTTCCTTGCCGTCAATGGTGATTTTTACATTGTCCATGGCTGGGTTCCCCTTAGTCCTTGCTGATGGCTTTAAAATTACAGGTCTCGAAACATTTGCCGCACTTGCTGCAGAGGGCTTGGTCGATCTTGTGAATCATCTTTTTTTCGCCGCTGATGGCCGCGGACGGGCAAACCCTGGCGCACAGGGTACAGCCGGTGCAGTTGTCTTCCAGAATGGTAAAAGTCAAGAGCGGGGCGCAACTGTGGGCCGGGCATTTTTTATCGCGGATATGAATCTCGTATTCCTCACGGAAATATTTCACTGTGGTCAGAACGGGATTGGGTGCGGTCTGGCCCAGGCCGCAGATGGTGTTGTTGCGGATTTTGTCGGCCAGTCCTTCCAGCAGTTCAATGTCCCCTTCCCGGCCGCGGCCGTCGGTGATGCGTTCCAGAATTTCCAGCATGCGCTTGGTGCCGATGCGGCAAAAAGTGCATTTGCCGCAGCTTTCATCCTGGGTGAAGCCCAGAAAAAATTTGGCCATTTCCACCATGCAGGTGGTCTCATCCATGACCACCATGCCCCCGGAGCCCATGATCGCCCCGGTTTTATTGATCTGCTGGTAGTCGATCTGCAGGTTGCCCATGGTCGCCGGAATGCAGCCCCCGGAAGGTCCGCCCATTTGCACGGCCTTGAATTTCTTGCCGTCGCGGATGCCGCCGCCGATATCGTAAATGATCTCGTCGATGGTCAGACCCATGGGGACTTCCACCAGACCGCCGCGGCTTATTTTCCCGGCCAGGGCGAAAACCTTTGTCCCCTTGCTGTTTTCGGTGCCCATGGCCGCGAAAGCATCGGCGCCATTGACGATGATCCAGGGAATATTGGCCAAGGTCTCCACATTGTTGATGTTGGTCGGTTTGTCCCACAAGCCCTTTTGGGCGGGAAAGGGCGGCCGGAAACGGGGCATGCCGCGTTTGCCTTCGATCGAGGCGATAAGAGCGGTTTCCTCGCCGCAGACAAAAGCACCGGCCCCTTCCTTGATCTTCATTTTCAGGTTCATTTTGGACCCGAAGATGTTTTTTCCCAAAAAGCCTTTTTCCATGGCTTTTTGAATGGAATGGTGCAGGCGTTTGACCGCCATGGGATATTCGGCGCGGACATATATGTACGCTTCTTCGGCACCGCAAGCATAGGCGCAGACCATCATTCCCTCCAGCACTTGGTGCGGGTCGCTTTCCAGGGTGCTGCGGTCCATGAAAGCACCGGGGTCGCCTTCGTCGGCATTGCAAATAATATATTTTTTGTCAGCCTCCGCCTGGCGGCAGAAGCGCCATTTCATGCCGGTCAGGAATCCGGCCCCGCCGCGGCCGCGCAATCCGGACTTCAAAACAATGTCAATGACCTGCTCGGGGGTGTATTCTTTTAATACTTTTTGAATGGCCTGATAGCCGCCGCTGGCAATGTATTCTTCGATGGAATTGGGGTCGATGATGCCGCAATTACGCAAAACGATGCGTTTTTGCTTGGCGAAAAAAGTGTCGTCGTCATCGGTTTTCAGTCCTTTGACGATCCATTCTTCGATGGGTTTGTCCTGGAGGATCTGTTCGTCCAGGATCCTTTTGACTTTTTCCGGCGTGACGTTGCCGTAAAAAAAATCATTGCCCTTTTCGTCGCTGATCTCCAGAAGGACTTCCTGGTAACAGTTACCCATGCAGCCCGTTTCCAGCAAATTCACCGGAATTTTTTCCTTGGCGATTTCGCTTTTCAGAGCGGCATAGACCTTTTTCCCACCAGCCGAAACACCGCATGTGCCAAGCCCGACTTTGATGGTCTTCATGTAGCTTCTCCTTTTCGATTCAGGGAGTCTGTGGATTTTGGTCTTTTGCTTTGTATT
The DNA here is from genome assembly GCA_018897435.1 of Acidobacteriota bacterium. Lineage (GTDB taxonomy): Bacteria > Acidobacteriota > Aminicenantia > UBA2199 > UBA2199 > UBA2199. The sequence goes on from JAHIKI010000028.1 coordinate 17,763, forward strand.
CTTTCAGCAGCAGCTGGACTTTTTTGGGAGTCAAGCGACCGTAGGTTTCATCGTTGATCATGATGACGGGCGAGAGAGAGCAGCAGCCAATGCAGGCTACTTTTTGCAGGGTAAACAATCCGTCCGGCGTGGTGTCGTTGCCCGTGATCTGCAGCTCGTCCTCGATGATTCCGGCGATTCGCTCCGAACCGTTGACGTGGCAGGCGGTGCCGTCGCAGATCTTGATCAGATATTTGCCCAGGGGTTTGAGGCGGAACTGGGAGTAAAAAGTGATGACCCCATAAATTTCAGCGGCCGGGATGCCGACAATTTCGCTGATCTGGTCGATGGCTGCAAGCGGGATGTAACCATAGGAGTCCTGGGCGGCCTGCAAAAGGGGGATCAGGGCTCCCTTTTCCCCCTCATAGTTCCACAGGTCGACCTTGAAGCCGGCCAGGCCGTTTTTTGTCTGTTGCGCATTCAGTTTGTCGTGGGCTTTCATGCCCCCATTATCTTATATTTTGGCTTACATTTCAAATAGTTTGATTATCGGTGATTCCTTGATCCTCAGCACGCCGTCCAGGGGCTTGATTTTATTCTGGATGTTGCGGTCGATCTCGGCAAAGCTGGCGCCCTGCATGAGCAAAACAATATCGTACTTCCCCTTGGTGAAGTCGCAGGAAACAACCTGTTCATTTACATACAGGGTGGGATATATGTTTTCCAGTTTTTCTTTTTCGATCTCCAGGAACACGTAGGAGGAAGCGCTTTTCCAGAAATTAGCGTTGTTGGCGGTTTCGGGATTTCCTTTTTCCCGGCCCAGGGCCTTGTCCACAGTGCCGATGATGTTGTTGACGCTTTCTGGTAAAAGCGGAGATTCCACGGCCATGAAGCAGATATCCTTTACTCCGGGCAGTTTTTTTATTTTGTCTTCGACCAGGTCATGCAATTCGCTTAATTTTTCCGCCTGCAGCAGCACGGCCATGTCGAAATCACCCTTGATGGCATCGCAGTACAAAACATGATCCATGAAGTACATTTCCTGATACACATCGGATAAATTGGCGGTCTCGGAAAAATTCAGCAGAACGTAGGCGCTGACTGCTTTGCCCTCACTGGCCTCTGCGGTTTCTTTTTCCGCAATGTCGGTAGATGAAGCCTTTTCGGGGATTTCCTCTAAAATTTTTGTCAATTCGTCAATGGTGAACGGCTTTTCCAGGTAGGCATCGGCTTTTTCCGATCTGGCGTCCGCGGCGGTGCTTTCACTGCCGTAGCCGGTAATGACGACCACGGGCAATTCAGGATAATTGAATTTGATCACCTTGAGTAGTTTGATACCGTCGATATCGGGAAGGCGGACATCTAACACCACATAATGCAGGGGCGTTTGTTTTTTCTTGAACGCTTCCAGGGCCTTCAGGCCGTTCATCCCGTTTTCGCAGGATTCTGTTTGATACCCCTTTTGCAATAAACCCATGGTCAGGCTCCGCTGCAATGAAACCTCGTCATCGATCAGTAACACTTTCTTTTCATTCATTTTATTCTCCTTTTTTATATTTCGTAGGTGTTTGTTTCACCCAACAATTGATAAGCAATAGTTATGCCAAATAGAAAAGCCTGCTTGGACATGGATTTTGGTAAGGCGTCCACTTTTTTCCTTGAAACGGACTGTATGATTTATTTACAGTTGAGCCTTGAAAGGGCCTGCCAGACTGGCTTGGCTGATTGTGTTAAAAATATTGACACTTAACGATATTGCATATAGCAGCAATAACAAATGATTTTTCGCTATCAAATTTCTATCTGTATAATAATGTTGCGTTTTATATTAAAATCAATCCTTATTTCAGGAGATTTCTTCAGTGATAGAGAAAGATGCAGTGGCCGGACGTGATAAATTGCATTTTGAAACGTAGTTTGTTACTGTAAGGCGAACCTGGGAGGATGACCCAATGAACAAAATTGTTGCCAAAGAAATGCTGTCGGAAAATGTGGTGAAGCTGGTAGTGGAAGCTCCGCAGATTTCCCAAAAACAAAGCCCCGGCCAATTTGTCATCATCCGTACCGATGACAGGGGGGAACGCATCCCATTGACCATTGCCGATGCCGACAAGGAAAAAATGACCATCACCCTGATCATTCAAATTGTCGGAACTTCCTCCCATAAAATTGCCAACCTGAATCCGGGTGATTCCCTGCTGGACATTTCCGGCCCCCTGGGCAAACCCACGCACATTGAAAACGTCGGGACCGTTGTTGCTTGCGGCGGCGGTGTGGGCATTGCCCCTCTTTATCCCATTGCCAGGGCTTTCAAAGAGATCGGCAACAAACTGATCACTGTTCTCGGCGCCCGCAACCGGGAGCTGCTGATCCTGGAAAAGGAGATGGCCGTATTCGCCGATGAAATGATTGTCATGACCGATGACGGTTCATACGGGGAAAAAGGATTGATCACTGCCGGGATTGAAAAAGTGTTGCTGCGCGAGCCGGTTCATCTGGCAGTGGCCATCGGTCCCGCGGTAATGATGAAATTCGTCGCGTTGCTGACCAAAAAATACGATGTTGCCACCATCGCCAGCTTGAATACCATTATGGTCGACGGGACCGGGATGTGCGGGGCCTGCCGGGTCACGGTGGGCGGCAAAACCAAATTTGTCTGCGTGGACGGGCCGGAATTCGATGCCCACGAAATAGACTACGATGAGATGCTCAAACGGTTGAATACTTATAAGAAAGAAGAACAGGTTTCTTATGACGGTTATTTGAAATCATTGACTTGAGGGAGAAGCAGCATGCCGGTTAATTTTCAGGAATTGAGCGCCGCCAGAAATCAGGAATGGCGAAATGAATTGAGAAACAGGCTCAGTGCCAAGGAAAGAAGCAACTTGCCCCGGGTAAAAATGCCCGAAATGGAGCCCATGGACAGGATCCTGGGTTTCAAGGAAGTCAATGTGGGCTTAAATGAAGATGCGGCCGTGCTGGAATCACAGCGTTGCCTGGATTGTTCCACCCCATCTTGTATTTCCGGCTGTCCGGTGAACATTGATATTCCGGGGTTCATCAAATTGATCGAAAAAAAGGATTTTTTGGCGGCGGCCAGAAAATTAAAAGAAACCAACGCCCTGCCCGCCGTATGCGGCCGGGTCTGTCCCCAGGAGATTCAGTGCGAGGCCCTATGCATCTATCACAAAATGAAAAAGGCGCCGGTGGCCATCGGCTACTTGGAACGGTTCGCCTCGGATTGTGAACGTTTGGCCGGAAACATTTCCATCCCGCCTATTCAAACGGGGAACCAGGTCAAGGTGGCGGCCATCGGTTCCGGGCCGGCCAGTTTGACTTTTGCCGGTGAAATGGCGAAAAGCGGCTACCTGGTGACCGTCTTTGAGGCCCTGCATGAGCTTGCCGGTGTTTTGAGTTACGGCATACCCGAGTTTCGCTTGCCCAAAAGCATTGTCAGATCGGAAATCGCCTATCTGGAAAAGCTGGGAGTGGTGTTTGAAAAAAATGTGATCGTCGGGAAAACCCTGACCATCGAGGACATGAAAAAACAGGGATTTCAGGGGTTTTTTATCGGCAGCGGGGCCGGACTGCCCAAATTCATGCATATCCCCGGTGAAAACGCTATTGGTGTATATTCATCCAATGAATACCTCACCAGGGTCAATCTCATGAAAGCGTATCAATTCCCCCATTATGATACCCCTATCGTGCTGGGGAAAAGAGTGGCTGTGATCGGCGGCGGCAACACGGCAATGGATTCGGTCAGGGTTGCTATCCGCTTGGGTGCCGAAAAGGCCATGATCGTATACCGCCGCTCTGAACAGGAAATGCCGGCCCGTATCGAGGAAATCCACCATGCCAAGGAAGAGGGTGTCGAATTTTTGACTTTGACCAACCCCGTTGAATATAGCGCCGATGCCGATGGACGGGTCAAGCAGATGAAAGTTCAAAAAATGGGTTTGGGGGCCGCGGACGACTCGGGACGCAAACGTCCGGTAGTTATCCCAGGTTCCGAATACACGATTGATGTGGATACCGTGGTGGTCGGGGTGGGAACCGACCCCAATCCCCTGATTCCCCGGACGATCCAGGGACTGGAAGTGACCAAGTGGGGCACCATCGTGGTCAATGAGGAGACCATGCAAACCGCGCTGCCTGAGATTTTTGCCGGCGGCGATATCGTCCGGGGCGGGGCGACCGTCATTCTGGCCATGGGCGACGGCAAAAAAGCGGCCGAATCGATGCATGTTTATCTGCAAAACAAAAAAACTAATTAAGAATATAGCATACATGCGGCTGCTCATTCTCAAATATCTCGGTCAATAACCCAACCTTCTTTGCTTATTCTTTGCCTGACAACGGCTCGTATTCGACCCGGACCAGGGTCAAGCCTTTGGCCGGAGCCGTTTGCCCGGCCTTGCGTCGAGAAACGGACACTGATCTGGGGGGAATGGGTAAAAGAGAACGTTTTAAAAGATGTTGCGCACCGCCAGTGGGTCTTTACCATTCCCAAGGTTTTGCGCAAGCTTTTTTATAAATACCGCCTGCTGCTGGCGGAACTGGCCCGCTGCGCGGCCGCCACCATCCTGGAGCTGTACGGGGCCATATTCCCGGATAACCATTTCCGCCCGGGCATTATCGCATCGACCCAGACATTCGGCGACCTGTTGATCTGGCACCTGTCTGCGTGCCGCACAGGCAGATCCGCACATTCACTGTTTGGTCACGGACGGCGTGTTTGATCCTGCCGGCAGTTTCCATCCTGTTTCGGGAATCGACAGTGACTAGGCAACCATATTGTTTCGTGAAAAAGTCTTTGCCATGATGCCTGTCTGCGTGCCGCACAGGCAGAAAGGAAAACAACCGCATCAGCGACGGCCTGGTGGAAAATATGAGAAACTGGCGCCATTCCGGCTTTTCGGTTCATAATGAAGTGGTTATACAAAAAGAGGATCGGGAAGCACTGGTCAGGCTGGCGCAGTATGTGGTCCATGCCTCCTTTTCTCTGGAGAAAATCAGGTATGTAGAGAAGACCGGCTGTGTAATGTACAAATCCAGGTTGCATCAGGGGAAGAAACGGAACTTCGAAGTGATGGACGCCATTGAGTTCCTGCACCGGGTTTGTCTCCATATCCCCGGTCATTATGAAGCGCTCATCCGCTATTACGGCCACTACGCTAATGCCGCCCGCGGCAAAAGGAAGAAATTGGGATTGGAGGATCAACTGCAGATTAAGATCATCGACGATGTCCCGAATAGACGAGTATGTCGAAAATCCTGGGCAAAATTGATCTACCAGGTTTATGAAACAGATCCACTGCAATGTCCCAAATGCGGGGCGCAAATGAAGATCATCGCCTTCATCCTGGACCTGTCTGCGTGCGTCCACGCACAGGCAGAACGGGAGGAAATCATCCGCATCCTGCGGCACCTCAAGATGTGGCCGATCGAGTATCCCAAACCCGCCGCCGTCGAGGCCCGGGCCTCACCATTCGATTTCAAATTGTTGCGGAAGTTATCTGATTAAAAATGACGCTGTATGTTGATGGAGGCGGAGCATTCATTTTTTGAGTAAATCACACATTTCACGGCTATTTTTCATCCGGGTTTTAAAAAAAGTTTCTTTTTTCTGAATTTCCACAAATAATCACAAATAATTCACATTCGTCTATTGCTATTTCAATAAAAGTTCTTTAAAATCCCATCATGGAGAAAATTGATTTTCCTATTGTGTTTGTGTTTAAGAAGTTCCAAGGTATGCTCGTCAGCTGCAGCCTGCGGCACCAAGGGGTAGAACCGTAATGACCATCAGCAAACCGAGCAGCGCATGTTGTTTCATATTCATTTCCTCAAGTCGCTTCATTTTAAATGAATCGGAATAAAATCACCAGGGGAAAAAAGCCACCACATTTGCTTTCCTTTTCGCTTTTTCCATGAACCTCGGTTGTGATATTGAAAGATCTGACACTAATGTCCCGCACCGTCCCTGATCCCCTCACAATATGCACCGAAGCTAAAATCCCTATGGATAAAAATATGAAGCATTTATATTTTCCATTGTTTGTACTTTATCGCCTTGTTCCTGAATAAATTTAAACCATTCAATATACTTATCTTTTGAACGATAGTAATCAAATTCGTGCCATACTATTCCAAAAACTTCATCGCCGCTCATATTTTTGTACTGTTCTTTAAGTATTGGTGTTGCCTCATCTAACGATATCTGCATTACTGTTGAATATTCCCTGATTGTTAAATGTACTCGGAATCCGCCGTTTGGTTTAGGCTCACGATATGGCTTTAAACTTTTCACCGTACCTAATTGAGGATAAGAATCCAATGCATTTCCTTCCGCAAAGATAATGTCAGCATTAGGAATATCCATTTGTGATGGAAAATCCAATGGTAAATCGGAATGTGTGCCGCTGGATACTCGATAGGGCGACGCTAAATTCTCTACAAACATATAGCCGTCATTAACTATTCCCAGATACAAACCATCATTTTCAGCTTCAGGACGGTTGGAATATCCATTCCAGTCAGGGTGATCAAAGCCATGGTGATGGAAAGCCATTTCATGTCCGTTTTCCTGCCATGTCTTGACCAAATTAACTTTTGCATTGTCCTCGAGAATATATTCGGCCCATTGCGGATTTAAAGCAAGAGTCAGTTTAAAACCGAATTCATCCGCTTTTTGAACCAATTCTATAACTGTCGGCCAGAAATATTCCTGCCACCCAAGATCTTTTAATCGAAAATCATCAGGAATACTCAACCCGGGTGGAAGATTATTTTCCTTGCATGATCTATAACCCGCTTCGAGATGAATCATGATAAAAGTGCGTTTAGCGCCTGATGTATTATCTATTGGAGCTGATTCATGCCCTCGGCATCCCGTCATAATGATCGCAGTTAAAATTGATAATGCTGCGATGCCGACCATGGTCGATCTCATTCCAGCGCCACCACGAGCACGGGATTTTCGTTGAGCGTCAGTGTCACCGTGCCGTTTGACACCGATACGATTTGCGTGTTGAATGCCGTCGCATAGTCCATCACGTCCTTGCCGGCGGAAAATTTCGGGACCGCTTCCGTGACCAGCGCTGAGTTTCCCTGCACTCCAGTTATGGATATCGTTTTCGTATTGCCGGGCGCGAACGATGGTTCATTAAAATAGTCCCACCAGGCTACATAGACCGGCGCGTTGTTCTTCGTGAACTTGAAGATATAAACATTTTCGGATTCCTGTATCGTCTGGATGTTGCCCCAGTCCGAGCCTTCAAGCATCTCAGTCATTTTCTTGTATGTGTAGTACCCGAGTTTCTTCACACCCAGGCCAAGGTCGGACGGCGTCGTGCCGGCCGGGTCCCAACCGTCGTAAATAAGACCGGTAAAGTCGAAATAGCCACCGTCGTATTTGAACCCTTCCATGAGGCCGAAGGCAGGGAAAATCTTTTTTACGCCGAATGAGAGTGGGTACACAAACCGCTTGAAATAGTCCAGCGCCTGCTGTTGCTCGGACTGGAAGGGATAATCGAAGTGCATCTGGTCGCGAGAAATGGGATCACCGCTGTATGCTCCCATTTCGGTTATCCAGAACGGCATGGCGTGAAAACCGCCCGCGCCAAGCACGCTGCGGATATGGTCATATGCCTCCTTCCCGCCGCGGTAATCGCCGGTCGCATTCCCGTACCAGTGGAAATCCATCACATCCACATATTTGCCGCCGAGGACATCGAGAATGGGCTTGTAGTGTTGATCGAAATTCGCCAGGTAATCGGAAACCGGCGGCATGCCCGGCACGCCGCCGATGAGGACCATGCAGTCCGGACACACCGCTTTGATCGCCATATAGGTTATCCGCTGCAGGTCGGCAAAGCCTCTTTTCTGGCTGTTCGGTTCGTTTCCCACCTGCCAATATTTGATGGGTGCGTCCAAACCCGCTGCGGCATATGAATCACCGCCGTAGCGCCGGACCACGGCTTTAACAAAGGCGACATATTTCTGCTCGTCCACGGGAAAATATGAGCCAGGCAGGCATCGGCCTTCATCGATAGGCCCCTGGGGGGCGATGTTCGCCAGAATATTCATGCCGACGGGAACTCTGCTCCATTGCCTGTCATACTGGGTAAAATCATAGGCCGGGTCGGCAAGGTCGGGCTGGACCAGGAACCAGTACGCATAAACTCCATCCCGCGTCCAGGTGACGCCGATGTTCGCAGCATCGCCGAAACCGTTATTGTAATATCCCTGTTTGGCAACCGAGGCAGGATGAAAGCCGAAGGGGCTTTCACTGCTGCTGTTTTGTACCGCCAACGTGGTACTTCCGGAAACTCTTCCCGAGGTCGCCGTGACGGTGGCGGAACCCTCGGAGATGGAAGTCGCCAAACCAACAGAGCTGATGGTGGCCACGGCAGCATCAGACGAGGTCCAGGTTGCCGCTGAAGTCAGGTCCTTCGTACTGCTGTCCGCATACGTTCCGGTTGCGGTGAACTGTTGAGTTTTTCCGAGCATGAGGCTCGGGTTGGCCGGCGTTACAGTGATCGAGGCCAGCGAAAGAGAGGAATTGTCCCCGCCATTGTTGCAGGTCAGCAATGTGCCAAAGAACAGAGCCATGATGACCATCTTCACCTTCATTGCCGCACCTCCACGATGATGTGTTTTGCACCGCTACACTAAGTTTTTTTAATTTTCAGTCTCCTCAAGCTTGCTTTGTCAGTAAAACAATTGCTTGATTGATTTCTTGCAGGTCCATTGAAGCTCATTGGGAAATACATTTTTCCCTTTGCCAAATGCCTTTTCAGCAATAGACAATTTCTGCAACAAATTGAAATCAAGCGAAGAAGCCCGGCAAAAACTTATTTTAAAACAAATACCGCACTAACACTATATGTTTTTATCAGCTCAGAGAAATGACCAAAAACATAGTGTTGGTACAATTTCAACCAGCCCTAGGAACCGCAATAGCAGAAAAAAAATCAGACGTTTAATTTGTAACTTGATGCCAGAACCTGCTATACTTACCGGAGAAATTCGAAGAGGGCGGAAAATGAAAGTACTCATTTTATACAAAAGCAATTACGGCAATACCAGGCAGGTTGCCGAAGCGCTGGCCCGGCAGATTGAGGGGCTTGGCCACAATGCCGAAGTTCGTGATCTACGCTTGCGGCTGCCCAATTTAAAAGACGTCGACTGCGCTCTGATCGGAGCGCCGACGCGCATAGGACGGGCCACCTGGAAGGCCCGCCGGGCGCTGCGGCGCCTGCGCCGCAAAAGATTCGGCGCCAAACCCCTGGGGATATTCGACACTTACGGCCCGCTGCCCGTGGATCCCGGGGAATTGGAAAAAAACCGGAAATGGTTCTATCCCGGCGCCGCCGGCAGGATGCAAGAGAAAGCGCAAAAATTGGGACTGAATGTTTTCCTGCAAACCCTGCGCTGCCAGGTCCAGGGAATGAAAGGACCGTTGAAAGAAGGAGAAGCCGGGAAAGCCGCCCAGTTCGCAAGGGAATTTATTGCCACAATCGAAAATAAATAGTTCGAAGTTGAAGAATAAAGCACAATGCAAAAATACTCTAAGCTGAAACGTAGGGACGGGCGTAGGTGTCCGGCGTCTTGCCCGATTTTTTGGCATGTTTCCCGATCTCGCGCCGCATGTTGTGATTGGCAATCCAGAAGTAGAGCTGATCTGGCATCCGCACATCCACTGCCTTGTGACTGACGGCGTATTTGATCTCGCTGGCAATTTCCACCCTGTTTCGGGAATCGACAGTGACCAGGCAACCATCTTGTTTCGTGAAAAGGTCTTTGCCATGATGCCTGTCTGCGTGCCGCACAGGCAGAAAGGAAAACAATCGCATCAGCGACGGCCTGGTGGAAAATATGAGAAACTGGCGCCATTCTGGCTTTTCGGTTCATAATGAAGTGGTTATACAAAAAGAGGATCGGGAAGCTCTGGTCAGGCTGGCGCAATACGTGGCACACGCTTCATTTTCATCAGAGAAAATCAGGTATGTAGAAAAGACCGGCTGTGTAATGTACAAATCAAATTTGCATCAGGGGAAAAAGCGGAATTTTGAGGTTCTGGACGCCATCGAGTCTCTCCATCGGGTCTGTCTCCATATCCCCGGACATTATGAAGCCCTTATCCGCTACTATGGGCATTACGCCAACGCCGCCCGGGGCAAAAGGAAAAAATTAGGACTGGAGGATCAAGCGCTTCCCGTTGTCGTGGACGATGCCCCGGACAGGAAAATCTGCCGCAAGTCATGGGCACGGCTGATCTATCAGGTTTACGAGATCGATCCGCTGAAGTGTCCCAAGTGCGGGGCGCAAATGAAGATCATCGCCTTCATCCTGGACCTGTCTGCGTGCGTCCACGCACAGGCAGAACGGGAGGAAGTCATCCGTATTTTGCGACATCTGCAACTGTGGCCGATTGAATATCCCGAACCTGCCGCCATCGAGGCCCGGGCCTCACCATTCGATTTCAAATTGTTGCGTAAATTATCCGATTAAAAATGACGTTGAATATTGACGGTGGCGGAGCATTTCGGTTTAGAGTAATTCACACATTTCATGGCCTTTTTTCATCCAAGTTTCGAAAAACTGAACCGTCCATGCCAAAAAATTTACTTTTTCTGAATTTCCACAAATAATCACAAATAATTCACATCCCCCTATGGGGACAGACAAACTACATCCACCAAGGTCGGTGGATAGTTTGTGCTGCATCTATTGCGATTTCAATATAAGTCTGCTAAAATCCCATCATGGAGAAAAATGATTTTCCTATTGTGTTTTAATCCGCAACGGCCTGCCCCAGGCAACTGCTAAAGGCAATCCGGCCCTGGGGCTTAAGGACGATACCGGCTATGATGTGCTTGAAGATTCCTTGCAAAAGGGTGATATTTTGCTGGTCTACTCGGACGGTATCAATGAGAGCCGGAATGAAAAGGGAGAATGTTTCGGCAACGAGCGGCTGTTTACCCTCATAACGGATCTGCCCAATATTCTTGCTGCAGAGCTGGGAACACATATACTTGATGCGGTAAGGAATTTCAGCGGTGAGCCCCGTCCGGACGATGACCGGACGCTGCTCATTCTCAAATACCTCGGCCGCTAAACCGAAGCGGTTCGCTTATTCTTTACCCGGCTGCGGCTCGTATTCAACCCGGACCAGGGTCAGGCCTTTGGCCGGGGCGGTCTGTCCGGCCCGGCGGCGGTCTTTGGCCGCGAATATGGCCGGAATTTCTTCGGCTTTGATCTTGCCTTTGCCTACATCGATGAGCGTTCCGACCATGTTGCGCACCATGTAGCGCAAAAAACTTTTGCCGCGTACGCTGAAGGTGATCTCCTCGTTCTTAACCTGCATTTTGAACATGTCCACTTCGCGCGTTCTCTTTTTCCCGGGGTCGTCCGAGGTGAATGAAGAGAAATCCTTGCTGCCGACAAAATGCCTGGCAGCCCTGCGCATGGCCTTCACATCAAGGGGGAAAGGAATGTGCAGGGCATAGCGTTGGCTGAACGGTGACTGAACCTGGCCGGTGAATATCCGGTACACATAGGTCTTGCTATGGGCGCCAAAGCGGGCATTGAACGATTTGTCCATGAGCTGGCATTCCATGATGCGGATATCCTTGGGCAGCAGTGAATTCAACGCCCGCCGCAAGGATTCTGGTTCGATGGTGATGGGCAGGTGAAAGTTGGCGGTCAGTCCGCTGGAGTGAACCCCGGCGTCGGTCCTGGAACTGCCAGTGACCAGGACCTGTTTCTTGGCGATTATTTTCAGGACCCGGATCAATTCGGCCTGGATGGTCCGGTATTCAGGACGTTGGAATTGCCAGCCGTAATATTCCGTACCGTCGAAATGGACAATCACGCGGTAGTTGTTGGTCATATAACAGTTTATCCTTTATTTCAGCTGCTGAAAATAGGCAATGATCTGTTGCATGGCCGCCTGCGGAGACTCCACAGTGATCACACCGGGGATATCCCAGGTTTCGATGCCAAAAACCTTCTTGCCATATACCTGGGTATAGGCGATCTCGGAAAGGGTGCCGTAGGCGCCGTCAATTGCCACCAGGACATCGGAATTCAACACCACCAGGGCATTGCGCAGGTAGCCCAATCCGGTGGGAATGGCAATGTCGGTGAAGCGGTTGGTTTCCTGGGTCGATTTTCCCGGCAAAATGCCGATGACCCATCCCCCATGGGCCTTGGCTCCCCTGGCCGAGGCTTCCATGACTCCTTTTAAACCACCATTAACCAGTAAAAAGCCGTTTTCAGCTATCAGCCGTCCCATGGTTTCGGCGATTTGCAGATGCCTGACAGCCGGAGAACTGCCACCGATAAGGCCGATTCTTTTTTTTAAAGCAAACTCGCTGCCAGTTTGCGTTTTCAAACTGCTTGAATGCGTTAAACGGCTTTTTTAATTTTGCCGGAACGGATGCAGGCGGTGCAAACCCGCAGGGATTTGTTTGCCCCGTCAACCACGACTTTGATTTTTTGCAGGTTGGGTTCCCAGCGGCGATTGGTCATTTTATGAGAATGGCTGACATTGTGGCCGTATACCGGCTTTTTTCCGCATATTTCACACACTTTTGCCATGGCAGAGTCCTCCTTTCGATTGTGGCTCGTATTTTACACTTTTTCGTCGGCAAAAGCAATTGTTGAATCTTAATCATGCCCGTGCTATCATCGGCTCCTGAGGTAGACATGAAAAAAACCGGAATTTTTCTACTGTTGCTGCTTTGTGCCTGGCTGGCTTTTAGCGAACATGTATCTTTTGCCGATGCCAGGCAGGTAGCTGTCAATTGGATCAAAACACTCAATTCCGCTTTCAAGGATCAGGTGACTTTGACCACAGGGGAGATCCTGAGCCGCGATGGGATCGCTGTGGGTTACGTATTCCATTTTTCTCCGGCCGGGTACATGCTGGTCGCGGCCGAGGATTACCTGCCGCCCGTAAAACTATATTCCCTGAAAAACGATTTTGCTCGTGAAGGCCGGGATTTTGAAGACCAGGTTATCGGGACCCTCAGTTCCCTGATTCGCAAAGTTAACGCCAAAACTCTGGATCCGGAAAGGTATTTTCTGAAAAGCAATCGGGATAATTTCTCTTTTTTAAAAATGGAACGGCCGCAGGCTCAGATGCTGACGGTGCCAAATCCAGTCCAGGACGCGGTGCCGTTCTTGCGTACCGCCTGGAACCAGGGAGATCCTTACAATTTGCAATGTCCGACGATCAACGGTAGGAGGCCTCCCTGCGGCTGCGTGGCCACGGCTTTCGCCCAGATCTTCTATCATTATCGGTATCCGGCGGCGGGCCAGGGTTCGCACAGTTACATTTGGAATGAAAAAACCCTGACGGCCAATTTCAACCATCCCTACAAATGGGAGCAGATGCTTCTCAATTACCAGGCGACAACGGCAAGCACGGAACAGAAGGAGGCCGTTGCGCAATTGATGTACGATGTGGGTGTGGCTTTTGAAATGGACTACGGCTTGAGGGGCAGCGGCGCCTATGCAACCGATGCCTTGACCGCCTTGCCCTTGTTCTTCAAATACTCTGATGACATAAAGGCGATCGATCGCAGCCAAGTGAGCACGGACAGCCAGTGGTTCGACATTGCCCAACAGCAGGTGGACAAGGGCTTGCCGGTGGCTTTTTCCATCTACAATGACGATTCCGGCCATGAAGTGGTCATTGACGGCTACCGTGTTTCCCAAGGCGCGACCACTTTTCACATTAACATGGGCTGGGGGGGATCTTATGACGGTTATTATTCCCTGAACAATATCGACGGGTTCGAAGTAGACGAATGGCAAATTTTTGTATACGATATTTATCCGCCCGGATATCTTGACGTACAGCCGCCGCAAAACACCGGTGGTGAGGCTCATTTGAACGAAAGCCTATTCTTTTCCCAGTATGTCTGCCGCGTTTTCTGGGATGCTAGTCCCAACGGTGACGACAATCTAAGCAAGTATGTTGTTTTACAAAAGGACAGCCAGAGCAATGTGGCGGCATTGAGCGAGGTTTTGCCTCAGGTCAAGGAATATGTTTTTCGCAGCACCGATTATAGCGCCTGCAGTTACGCGGTGGTGGCGGTCGATCAAACTGGCCGGCAATCCCCGGCCAAGTATTTTTCACTGGTTCTGCGCTGAAAAAAGCTTATTTGAAAAAAAAGTAACGGATACCCTGCAGGATGGCCAGGGTGTAGAATCCGGCCAGCACGTCATCGGTCATGATGCCGATACCGCCGGGCAATGCTTCGCTTTTGTTGACCGGGTAAGGTTTTATAATGTCGAGAAGCCGGAAGAGTAAAAAGGCGGCGATATAAAACCCAGCTTGCCGGGGCAGAAACCAGAGGCTTACCAGTTGGCCGGCCACTTCATCGATGACGCATGCGCGCGGATCCTTTTTTTGATAGTGCTTTTCGCTAAGTCCAGCAGCCGGGATGCCGATGGCGTATACAAATGCCGTGATCAGAGCCAGGAACACAAAGGGCAGCGTTGAGAGCGGCGTGAAAAAGACGATCAGCACGGTAAACAGAGATGCCCATGTACCCGGGGCCACGGGCAAGTGGCCGGCTCCAAAAAAGGTGGCAATCACGATTCCGATTTTCTTCATGATTTTTCTCCATGCAGCATTTCGTTCTGGAAACCGCTGATCTTGATGGAAAACATCTGGCTGCCTTCAATAAATTTGGCTTGCACCTCACAATGCCCATCGACTTCTGGCGCTTGGGCCCAGATGCGGCCGATGGTGCTGTCGTGGGTCCAGGGGGCCAGCGGCAAAAACTGCAGAGTTCTTCCGACCAGGCCCTGGTTGAATTTTTTCATGTTCCGGTCCGAAACATCCAGGAGTATGTTTTTTCGGTCTTCGATAGTCTGCGGGTTTTTGCGGTTGGGCAGCTTGAATCCGGCCGTGTTCTCTTCGGGTGAAAAGGCGAAAGCCCCGATCCGCTCCAATTTGGCTTCGCCGGAAAAATCGAGAAGTTGCTTGAAGTCATCTTCGCTTTCGCCCGGGAAGCCGACGATGAAGGTGCTGCGCAGGACGGCATCAGGGAACCTTTTCCTGATCTCCCGCAGCAAACGCAGGTTTTTCTCATAGCTGCCGCCGCGATTCATTCTTTTCAATACGCGGGCTGAAACGTGTTGAAAGGGGAGATCGAAATAGGGCAGGACCAACGGCCGGGCAAAACCGTCGAGAATTTCCGGAGTGACTTCCTCGGGCATCAGGTAAAGTACCCGCAGCCAGCGGAAACCCAACCCGGATATTTCCTTCAACAAGGCCGGCAGCTGCGAACACTTGCCCCTGTCCTTGCCAAAATAGGTGGAGTTCTGGGAAATAAGGTTCAATTCCTCCACGCCCTTTTTTTTCAATGCTTCGGCTTCTTTCAATATGGAAGGGATGGTTCTGGAGCGGAAAGGGCCGCGGATCTGCGGGATGGAACAGAAACTGCAGGTCATGTTGCAGCCTTCGGAAATTTTGATGAAGCTGGAATTGGCGGTGGTGAATAGCGGCCGCTGGTTTTTGTCGGAATAAAGAAAAAGTTTTTGATCGGGATACTCAGTGGGTCGGCCGGCGGCGATGGCGGCGGCCAATTCCTCGATATCGTTGACGCCCCAGAGGATGTCGGCTTTGTCAAAGGTGGTTTGCAATTCCTTATGATAGCGCTGGATCAGGCAGCCGAAAACTGCCAGCTTTTTGATCTCGCCCTTTTCCTTTTTTTCCAGTGCGGTCAGGATCTCCTCAATACTCTCTTCCTTGGCGTCGCGGATGAAACCGCAAGTGTTGATAACCAGCCAGTCGGGATCTTCGTATTCGGAGACGATCTCCATTCCGTGTTCTTTCAGCATCCCGGCCAGCACTTCGCTGTCCACCGTGTTCTTGAAGCAACCCAGGCTGACAAATGACGCACTGCGGCGCTCAGGTTCTTGTTTTTTTTTCATGGGAAAGGTTTTATCCTGGTCCAAAACCCATTGTAGCAAAAGAATTTCCGCCGGGCAACTGCAAATCTGTTGAAAAATTAAAATTACCTTGGCAACAAATCCAATACAATGCTACATATTGTGCCGCTGTACCTGCTTGTCTTTCAGCCCTCCCGTTCGCCGGTCATGAGCTGGGGATCAGATATACATAATCGGTGCGCGTTTCGGTTGTCAAACCGCCGCCGTGGAAAACCAACGACAGGTAGGTCGGATTGTAGGTCGAATCGGTAAACGAATGCAGATTGGTATTGTTTATGTAAAACGTATAATTGCTGCCCACCTTGACAATTTTAAGCGTGTTCCACCTGTCGAGGCCCGCCTGGATGGCGCTCGATGTGCTGTATTTGATTAATGTATAGGTGCCGGTCCAACTTACAAAATTGAATGGATGAAAGCGAAAAATTTGGTAGTAGCCGGTTCTGTAATATGCGAAGAAATAGCCGTAGGCGCTGGTCTTGCTGGAGCTGGTGCCCAGGAAAATGGCGTTGGCGCCGGTGCCCCCCTTTTTGCGGTTCATTTCCGAAGATACCGTGTAGTCGCCGCTGAAGGAACGCAAGAAAACATTGGGAGACCCTCCGGATGGGGTTCCAGTGTAGCGGTAATGGCCTCCGAAGATGCTCCACCCGGTCGAGTAATAGGGCGACCAGCATGTTGCGGCCGGGATGCCGAAATCTTCCCTGATGCCGATGGCCAGGGTAGGATTGACGGTGATGGTCTGGCCGACGTTGACGCTGACCGTCTGGTGGTATTCCTGGTAGCCGCAAGCGGCGGCGCGCACATGCACGTTCTTGTTGGTCACGGCCGTGGTGAAAAAGAAAGAGTGGGGGGTGGTAAAGCCGCTGTCAGCGTTATCCAGGTAGATGCGCGCTCCGGCCGGAGTCGAGTTGACTATGAGGTTCGCCCCGTGCAGGTTTGCCGTCAGGGTGTGGTTGGCGTCCATGGCGATGGTTCCGGAATTGGCCGCGGACACGCTGTCCACCTTCACTTCCAGGTTGGCATAGCCGCTCTCGGGTGCGAAGTTATAGGGGACATTGGTGCCTCGCGCGTAGGAATATGTACCGCTGTTAGGGGTCCCGGTCACATGCGCCCCCTTGCTGACAGTTAAAACGAAGGTCTTGATGGCTTTGGCCTCAAGGGTATGGTTGGCGTTCATGGTCACGGTACCGCTGGCTGCGACCGGGGCTCCGTCCAGGGTCACGGACAAGTCGCTATAACCGCTTTGCAGGGAATAATTGTAATTAACTACCGTCCCTTTTTCATTGGTCGATGTCCCGGCAGCGGGAGTCCCGGTGACGCCTTCACCTACGGTTACCGTCAGGGTGTATTTCTTTTTTTTCAGCACCAGGAAGTAGACCGCCGCTCCCCCGGCCACAACGACCAGGGCTACGATCAGCCAGGGGAATTTCTTCCCCTTTTTAATGGCGGGCGCGGACTCTTCCTTTTCAATGAAGCCGGTACTTTCACCCTTGCTGTTTTCCAACGACGCGGCTGAACTTTTTTCAGGCGCCGGAACAGCTGGAGCCGCGGGTGTCTGGTTGGCCCAGAAGCACAGCATGATGGTGAAGGCGATGATCACGAACATGGAAATCGGTTTGTGGTAAAAATTCACTAATTTCATTTCTTCCTCCCTTTGGAAAGAATATGATTTCTTTCCTCTCGAGTTTGGCCTTTTTTCAGGAAGATTTATGTTGTTAGGCAACGGGAACCCCTAGTGTTGAGCGTATAACACAGCAGTCTGCATGTTTGGGTACCAGTTTCTGTGACTTCG
>JAHIKI010000029.1 GCA_018897435.1 Acidobacteriota bacterium
TATGGGCAGTTTGCTGTGGGAGTATTTCGGGGAAACGACGCGGCCGGCGTATAACGATATTATCAACACGACTTTCAGCGGCGCATTATTTGGCGAAATCCTTTACAGATTAAGTTCGAATATCCTGGATGATCGAACGACCGGGGCGGAGAGATTTTTCCGGGAATTTGCGGCTGCGATTCTTAATCCCGGGAGAGCTGCCAGCAGGCTTTTGCAGGGAAAGCTGACCAGGAGCACTCCGAAAAAGGTCTATCAGAAAGAACCGCTCAATATTACGCTGGCTGCCGGAACGCATTGGTTCAATCAGGGAACAAAATTCGCTACGGGCAGCGGCAGTGCAATTTTCAAGATGCATCTGGATTATGGAGATCCGTTTGAAATAAGACCCCGAAAGCCTTTTGATTTCTTCAAGTTGCGGATGGAACTCAGTTACGGAAAAAATCTGGAAAATAAATATCTGGACAATTTCCTCGGCTATGGTCTTATATTCGGCAAGACCGTTCACTCCGGGAATCTGGATATGTTGATCGGGGCATTTCAACATTATAACTACTGGGAGAACAAGATTTTCAAAATCAGTGTCCTGGGCTTCGGTGGAGGAATCATTGCCAAGTGGCAATTTTCCAGGAACTCCAATTTTCAATCTGCTTTCCATCTCGGGCTCATCCCTCTCGGCGCAAGCAATTCGCCATATGTTGATATTGAGGAGGCCGGGATACATGGCCGGAATTATGATTATTCCGGTGGCGTTGAAGCCAAGTTTGAGGACACTCTTAATCTTGCGAAAATTGGACAAGTGACTGCGATCTATTACCTTTACTGGCTTCATACCTATATCGGACCGGCTGGAGACAAGATCATCAGCATATTCAAACCCAGGATTGCAGTCAAACTTTCCAGCAATCTCAGTCTTGGATTTGAATTTACGTATTACCACAATAACAGCTACCTTCGGGATTTTCCGGACGTTCACAAAAGCAACAGCGAGCAGAAACTTTATCTGCAACTGTATTTTTAATGCCTGCCCTGTGTAAATGAATAACAATAAATAATATTGGCAAAGGAGGCCAAAACAAAATGAATACTTTATTTGTTCTCGAAGCAACATCTTTTAAACCCCTGAATGTGATCCTGCACAACATCCTTACGTTCATTTATTATCTTGCCCATCAGATTGGTTTGGGGATCTTCAAGGTTTTTCAGTCGGTATTTACCGGTACTATTTTCCCGGAAAGTATTATCGATCCCCTTGGATTCCTGGCTATATTAACCATATTCATGCTTCTGGTCAGTATGGATGCCCTCAAAAAAATTGTTTGGATTGTTGTTTGCGCAGCCTGGATTCTGCTACTCATTAGAATTCTTATGATAATTTTCAAACTAGGATAAACTATCGCAAAAAAACATTGAGTTGTTTTCCCGCTTTAGAAATTGACCCATAAAACAGGACAATTCCTGTTTTACAGGACATTTCCTGCCACACTATCCTATCATAATATCCCGAATTCCTATCCAATGCCGGAGACTTTAAAGCTTGAAAAACTCTTTGTAGAGGTACTGCCGTGATTGGGGGCGGGCCACCCCCATGATAAGGTTAATAATGGATTGGCATATAACATGCTTGTTTTATTATGTGATTAGGAGGAGACGAAATGAACGCAATCAAGATTTTGGCGATCGTGCTGATCGTGGCCGGCGTGCTGGCGTTGGTGTATGGCGGTTTCAGCTACATCAGTGATACCCATACGACCAAACTGGGTCCGCTCAAGTTGGTTGTACAAGACAAGGAGAGGGTCAACATCCCTATCTGGGCTGGCGTGGTGGCGATAGCGGTTGGCACTGCCCTCCTGCTTTTTGCGGGTAAGAAAAGCTAGTTGCTGCACCTGCATCATCATTAATTAAAGATTCAATGCAAATAATTATCCTCAAAATGGAAGCATGGAAAAATTGATCTGGCCGAAAGTCCGGGCTTCAAGACGGATATGGGTTCTCCTGGCAAGCATGGGGTTGATCGCTCCCTGTCTCTTTTCCGCTCAGGTTTTCAAATACCGGAAAATCAAGCCTGAAAAGGGATATTTGATCCAAAATGTTCCCTTTGAAAAATGGCTGAAAAGGAATTATTGCGGACCGGCCTGCCTGGCCATGGTCCTCAACTATTGGGATAAAGCACAATCGTTCAGCCAGAGGGAAATCACGGATGAGATCTATGATTCGGAAAATCAAGCCACCTACAACTCCGAGATGGTACTGTATCCGCGGAGCAAAGGATTTATGAGCCACTCTTTCCAGGGAGACTTGCGGATCTTGAAGGAAGTGGTCGGCCAGGGTATGCCGGTGATCGTTCTGACCAAACCCATTAAACAGATCGCCAAAGGGCACTACCGGGTGGTCATCGGCTATGATGATGCCAAGGGCCAGGTCATCTTTCACGATCCCTTCTTCGGCAGCCGTTATGCCATGACAGCCAAGAATTTCATGAAGGTCTGGGAATTGGGCAAGGGGCGGAACCAGTGCCGGTGGATGCTGGCCGTTGTCCCCGGTCAAGGCCCCTTCCCTTTTCCCGCTTTGCAAAATGACCCGCTGACCGCCATCAACCTGGCCACGGCTTATTACCGCCGGTCGGATTTCATCAAATCGAGGGAGCAGTGGGAAAAAGCCAGGGAATTACTCAAAGCCGATCCCTATCCTTTGTATAGCCTGGGCATGATCAGCCTCCGGGAAGGCAAGGCCGGGGAAGCCGAGGCCTACGCCCGGCAAGCCATCGCCCTGGACGCAAAAAGCGCCTTCGCCCATGACGTCCTGGGCCTGGCTTACGCCAAACAGGAGAAGATAGAGCTGGCGCTGCAGTCCCTGGAGCAGGCGCAGCGGCTGGCCCCGCGTGAAAAATTCATCCGCAAGCATTATCTACAGGTCCGGGCCCTGCGTATTGAAAGGGCACGGCCTGATAACATAAAAAAGGAGAAACAAAATGAAAAAACAGACTAGGATCTGGAGTGCCCTGTTGATGATCGTGCTGGCCTCGTCCCTGGCCATGGCCGCTGAAAAAACTGCGGCTCCGCAGCCGGAGCCGACAGTTCAGCTCGAAATTGGCGCGCAGGATGTGATCACGGCTTCCGATGCCGGGGGAGGATATATGTCCACCAGAGATATCATCCTCGTCGTGATCATCATCTTCGCGGTGATCGGCCTGGCCGCTGTCCTTTAGAGCCTTATAATAAATTTTCTGTGTTTTTCAGCAAAGAAAATTTGTTATCATAGATTTTCACGGGATAAATAGCCTTTAGTTTGAGAAGACCAAATTGAAGTTGCATTTTGGTGTAAAATGCCGTCAATAATCAATTTCCAAAGCTATTTCAGGATATTTAAATCACTTCAATTAAGGTAATAAAATA
>JAHIKI010000030.1 GCA_018897435.1 Acidobacteriota bacterium
AAATCAAGGAAAAATCAAGCTGTCACCACTCAATTTCGCTCACTTTAGATAAAATCGAATTTGCCAACAACCGATTGTTTACGAAAACCCACTTCCTGCCTTGCAAAGTCAGGCATTGTAAGGGAAAATGATGAATTGCTGGTTGATCATGCGCGCTATTGACATTTCAGATAATTATCCTTACAGTGGCTGAAAAAGTAAATATGATCTATGTTCAACAATCAGGCGTAAGAAAGTTTTTTAGCTTTTTGATTCGCAGCGTTTTCATACGTCCCCTTGCCTTCTTAAACAGAAATTCTATAATGCTGAAAACCAATTCCTTTCAGGTAGTCTACTTCGGTCTTTTTGCGGCCTGCGGGGTGATGGCCAGTGGAAGCATATCTTTCTTCTATCTCTATGCCAAGGGCTGTTTCTCGGACTTGGCCCCCATCCCTATTGCATTGATTATTCTCGCGGCAAACCTAATCGGAGTAAAGGCCCTTTATGTTCTTGCTTTGGGGAAGAAGTTCCTTCTCAACCCAAAAACCTACCTGAATGAAACAACTATGTATAACCAGGGCGGTCTTTTTGGTATTGTCATTGCTACAGCCGCAATCGCATTCGTCAAGCACATTAACCCTCTGATAATGTTTGACGCCATGGTTTTGGGCGGTTCTTTCGGCCTATTTCTGGGACGTCTCGGCTGTTATAATTATGGATGCTGTTTCGGAATTCCCACGAGCAGCTCCATTCACGTCACCTACCACCCCTCCTGCTCGAAAATTATCCGTACTAATCCGGAACTGAAAGGGGTTCCCCTCGTACCAACTCAGCTCTACTCAGCCTACTTTGACTTGTTTCTGTTTATCACATCCATAGCAATTGCCCTCATCCATCCGGGCAACGGATTGATTTCACTGGCTTTCATATTCCTATTCAATACGTTCAGGATTATCATTCAGAAGTTCCGATTCGTTGAGAAATCGGATCTGGCCGGGTTCTCAAAGATCGCTATTCTCTATTCTATGAGTGGGTTGGTTGTGTGGGCATTGCTTTTTCTGGCCGACGGGGGGAAAATAGTCTCCCGTCCCTTTCAGGTGCCTTTCACGCTAAAATCATGGGCTCAGTTTGTAGTCGGCACTGAAGTCATGCTTTCTTTGCTCATCGCCGGGACCATTTCTTTCCTTTTCTACGGCATCCAAGGGAAGGAATTGGGAACCCATATGAATCTTCGGTCCCGATTGTAGTTGTCAAATTCGACATCCGAAGAATAAGGAAGACGCAATGCGTCTGCTTGTTTTACAAGGGTTCGCTTCTCCAACTGCAAAATGTGACAGAATTTGTCTACAAAAAAATCACTGCCGACCATTGACATTTGGGATGATTATCCTCAAAATGCCAGCATGGGAAAAATTGATTTTCCTAACATTTTTCCTATCCCCGATACGATGAATCTTGTTTTTACAGAGACACTTCCCGCAGAAGAAGATTTAAAAAAAATTGAAGAGGAAGCTGTCCTTGAAAAAACTGTTGTGGGTTATTTTCAACCTTTATTTAAAAAGATGTTTGCCAAGGGTTATGGTCTAGCAGTATATAATAATAATATTTTTCTAGGGGTATTGTGCGCGGTTCCTTTTGGCCGTAATTGGGTAGAGCCGGGAACTTTTTTTGTGTTAAAATCTTATCGTGGTTGCGGAGTTGGATCAGCCTTGGTCAAAGAAATGCTTATAAAATTCAAAGGGAATAAAAGAATATATGTCGCGACTAAAAATTCTATTATTTTTGATTTTTGTGAGCAAGCTGGTTTAAAACAATGTGGAAATTATTGGAACTTACCATTGGCAGTTAAATGGCATTTGCTTAAAAAATTACCAATGGTGAACTATACGTTTATGCTGGCTATAAAGCGTAATTTTCATAAAGGTATTCGTTTTTATGTATCTCCGGAAAATTAAATTTACATTCTGATTATAAAATATCAAAATATAAAATAGAAGCCAAGGGTGTCAAGTCTCGCTATTGGATGTTTACAATTAAAAAAAACCGCGGCTGAGGAGCCGCGGTTTGAGAGAGTTTTTTAAAGGAGGGCAGCAGGGGAAAGGCGTGGAGGAAAGAGGAACCGCCTTTCCCCTGCTGCTGGGGGATCAAACAGATGAATTCAATATGCCTGGGTGTTCTCTTCCATGTCTTCCATGGCTTCAGGGGGAGGCGGCATTTTGCCTTTTTTGCCCATTTTGTCAATTCGATCGCGCAGTCTGCCGCGGAATTTCTCCTTCATTTTTTCGAGCTTCTGGATCTGCTCGGCAGTCAGGGTATCGCGCACGTCCAACAGGTAGTTCAGATGGCCGACCTGCAGGTCGGTCTTCATCTTGCCGACTTCACGGACCATTTTTTCCATTTCGCGGCGGTCGATGCGGTTGCCCTTGAACTGCGATGCGAACTTCAACTCCAGCACCTTGATGTCGGAGCCGCGGCGGATGGCATTCTCTTCGTAGGCCAACATCATGTTCTCGATCTTCTGTTCCTGCTGGGAGGTCAGACCGATCTCCGTCTTCAGGCGCAAAATGAAGCGGGCTTCGAAAAGGTTGTTCTCCGCCATGTACAGGCCGAATCTCAGGTTGTTGAGCACGTTCGGCCGCAGCCTTTTGCCGTCCTGGGCCTGGGAGAGGGTGCCCAGCAGCAGCACCATGATCAGCAGAAAAATGATTTTTTTATTCATGAGGTCCTCCTTTTTCGGGACGTTGATGGAAAAAAAACCAGTTGCGGCTCAAGTTATAGATCATGTTCAACCTCTGGTCGGGTTCGAGGATGTCGTTGATCTTCAGCAGGGCGGCGATGAAATCGCGGTTCAGCTGGTTTTCCAACTGGTTCAGTTCTTCGGTCTTCTTGGCGATCTTTTCCGTATCGTAAAGCGGGTTGCCGAGTTCTTCGACGATCTCCACCCGCTTGTCCAGGATATCTTCCTTGAACAGGATGGAATTGATTTTGAATTTGCGGACGATCTCGTGGACCCGTGTTTCCTGGTCCGCTTTCAGGCCGAAATCGCTTTTAAATTCAGACGGCGGGACCGGCCGGTGCTGCCCGATTTTTTTATAAGCAAAAACCGCCAGGAAAGACAGGTTCAAGGCCAGGGAAACGGTGAAAAGCAGGGTCAGTATTTTGTTTTTATTCATGATTGTTACCGCTCAAAAAGGGCCAGGGTGTTGTCATGGACCGCCAGCAGTCCAAGGTCCTGATTTTCCAACAGTACGGCAGTGAAGGTCGCAGCCTTAGGTTTCTCGGCCCCCATCGTGTTGTTGTAAGACAGTTGCAGAAAAAAACCGCTGAGGAACATTGTGAGAAAAATCAGCGCATAGGCAATGGCCGGCAGCAGACGAAATTTTGCGGCCCTGTTGTCTTGCAGCCCGGCCATGACCTTTGTGGGGAAATACGGGTCGGAGGCAGGCGGCGGCAGACATTTTAAGCTGCCTACCAGTTCCTGCAGCCCGTCCCATTCGCTCCGGCAAGCGTGACAGTCCCGCAAGTGGAATTCCACTTGCCGCTCCAGGGCGGAAGTGAGTTCCCTGTCCTGGTAGATGCTGAGCAATCGGGAAACTTTCTTGCAATTCATTTTTTCCTCGCTGTGTAAACAACTTCGTGGCTTCTTTCTTGCAGCAGAATGTTTTTTTTCAACCTGCTTTTGGCCCGGGATATCAGTGTTTCGATCTTGGGGATCGACCAGCCGGTGATCTCCCTGATCTGCTTATAGGAAAATTCAAGGTAAACCTTCAGGATCAGTGCCAGGCGCTGTTCTTCAGCCAGCAGCAGCAAATTCCGGGTGATTTCGCTCTCTCTTTCTTTTTGGTCCTGAGGAGAAACCCGCGGCGGTTCCTGCCGAAAAGGGGCTTTGTTGAATTCCCGGCCCAGCAGGCGTGAAAAAAGAATCGTACGTTTTTCCCGGTTGAGCCAGTTCAATGTCATGTTTTTGGCAATTTTAAAAATGAAGGCCGAGAAGTTGTTTTCTTTCCGGTAGTACGGCAGGTTTTGGAAAATTTTCAAAAACACTTCCTGAGCGATGCTCTGGGCTTCATCGCGGTCCTGGGTCATGCGGGTGATGAAATGGATGATCTTGCCTGAATAGCGCCGGACCAATATTTCGAAATCCTGGCGTCGGCCTGCAAGTACCGCGGTGACGATCTCATCGTCGGTCAATGTCTGTTGATCCATATTTTTTTTAAACAGCCGGCTGCGGCTTTTCTTGCAGGGTGTTTCAATCCCGTTCGGCTGCGGGCCGGGATAAGGTCGCGATGATCCGGGCGGCGGCCAGAAGGTCGTCTACCGTATGATCGGGGCCAGGCCCGGTCTTGGCCAGAGCGGTTTCGCTGAACCTGCCCTGGCCGCTGCGCACCAGCATGGTCAGACAACCGGCCCTTCTTCCGGCCTCGATGTCGTCTAGCTTGTCGCCGACCATGACGCTGCAGGCCAGGTCCAGGTCAAAATCAATGGCGGCCTGCAGCAGCATACCCGGGGCCGGTTTGCGTAAAGGGCTGTCCAGGCGGTAGCCGGCCACTTTGCCGTCGGCCAGGTATGGGCAGTGATAAAAGGCGGTGATTTCGGCTCCCCGGTCTTTGAAATGGCTTTGCAGTTGCCGATGCAATTCGATTATTTGCCGTTCGCTGCAAATGCCCCGGGCCACGGCCGACTGGTTGCTGACCACGATGACCAGGTATCCCGCCCGATTCATGGTTCGCACGGCATCCACAGCGCAGGGGAAAAAACCCACTTGGGAAAAATCGCAGATATAACCGCGGTCCTGGATCAATGTTCCGTCGCGGTCCAAAAAAACCGCTTTGTTCATTTTGCTTCGGGAAGAGCTTGCTTCCAGAGTTGCCTGGCCGCGGCCAGGACCTCAGCGGTACTGACGGCGCTCATGCAGCGGTGATCGCTCGGGCATTCGCGGTGCAGGCAGGGAGCGCAGTCGGCGCCGTGGTGGAGCAGCCGGTACGCTTTGCCGATGGGTGCTGTCTTTCCGGGTTCGGTGGGACCGAAAACAGCTACCAGTGGAACCGCCAGGGCGGCGGCGGCATGCATCAGCCCTGAATCGTTGCCGATGAATAGCCGGCAGCCTGCCAGGATGACGATGGTCTGGCGCAGCGTCAGGCGGCCGGACAGGTTGCTAACCCGGCCGGGCAGGCCGTCAGCAATGGCCGCGATCTTGTCTTTTTCAGCCGGGCCGCCCAGGAGCAGGATGGAGCAATCTGGGTAGGTCTTCTGCCAGCCGACGATCACCTGGCGGAAACGTTCGGGCAGCCATGCTTTGGCGCTGCCGTACGCTGCGGCCGGCGCTACGGCCAAATAAGGAGATCGGGTGCCGATGCCCTGTTCCTCCAGCCAGCCCGCAGCCCATTTATTTTCTTCCTGGGCAACGACCAGGCCGGCCGCATTACTTCGGCTGATCTTTTTCACGACCAGGTGTTCTATCAAATTCAGATAATAATATTGATGATGATCGAGATTTTTATTAAAGGGGATTTTGTTGCTGAGCAGCCAACCGCGTCCGTCACGATCATAACCGCTGCAGGACCTGATCCCGGCCAGGCGGAAAAACAGGGCCGAGGCAAAGGAGTTGGTGAACAAGAGGCCACGGTCGAAATGCTTCTCCCTCAGCCTTTTCAGGCAAGCGAAATAGGTTGCGGCTGTCCAGCGGTCCGGGATGGGGACGATTTCATCGATTTCGGGTATGTTAAGGAAAATGTCGGCCAGGTAGCGCTTGGCGACAATGACCAGACGTTCTTTCGGGAAATATTCTTTATAGGCCCGGATGGCGGGCAAACACATGATCCCGTCGCCGATCCAGTTGGGCGATCGGATAACGGTGTCCATTCACTGACGTCAACTCAGGGTTCAGGTTCTGGCTGGGGTTCTTCCGCTGCGGTCTCGGCCTCGACTTCGACAGCCTCGACATCGTCTTCATCTTCGCCGTCGACCATCTCCCCGGTTAGAGTGCTTTCGCCTGTCCCCGCTTCTTGTTCCATGCCGACTTCACCGAAGATGGACGCCTCTTCATAAAGCACGTCAAAGTCTATTTTACCCTGCCTGAATTCTTCCATGGCCACGGTGAGCGGGTTATCGCTTTTGATCTCGATCTTCCTTCTGGCGCCTCCGATGAGCTGTTTGGCACGGCGGGCAACCAGAATGGCCAGTCTGAACTTGCTGTCTATTCCGTTTAAATTGTGCACATATCCTCCCGAAAAAGAAATTATAGCAGAAATAGCGGCAGGGTGCAATACAGTTCGTGATGCGTTATGCATAATGCGTTAGGAGAAGCCGCAATAGTTCGAAATATGTAAAAGATTTTTATTCTTTCACATAACGCATAACGGAGTCTTTCCAGCTCGTTCACGCATCACGATATTTAAGGGCATATGCACAAACTTGACTTTTTCGGACCAATGTTATACTTGAAAAGCGGAGTGGAACTTGGTCAATATATTGAATGGCATAGATATTTTACCCCGGGTTTATAAAAAGATCGTCGGCGGCCGCAATATGGCCTTGGTAACGGGTAGCGCCAACATCGACGGCAGCGGCCACCCGGTTTATGAAGTGGTGCAGCGCCTGGCCAGTGGCAGCCTGAAAGCCATCTGGTCTTTGCAGCACGGCTTTTTCATCGACAAGCAGGACAACATGGTCCCGTCGCCCTCGTTTTTCTGGAGCGCTGGGGGAGTGGAGGTGCGCAGCCTGTACGGAGAGAAGCTGCTGCCCGGGGAAGAATGGCTGCGGGGCATCGAACTCCTGATCGTCGATCCCTTTGACGTGGGCACCCGGGTCTATACCTTCCTCAATCACCTGGTCATGCTCCTGCGCTGGCTTTCCGGGCGCAACATCGAAGTGATCGTCCTGGACCGTCCCAACCCGCTCAACGGCCGCGACTTCGAGGGCCCGCTGTCCCGCCCCGACCATTTCAGTATCGTTGCTCAGCTACCGGTTCCCATGCGCCACGGCCTGAGCGCGGGTGAATTTCTTTCTTTTGCCCTGAGCTACTACGGATTGGACGTGCCCCTGATCGTGGTCAAGGTGCGCGGCTGGTCGCGTGGGGAATATTTTTCCGGGGCCTGGACACTGCCCTCACCCAACATGCCTTCTCTGGCCGCGGCCCTGGTCTATCCCGGGGCCGTCCTGCTCGAAGGCACGAATGTTTCCGAAGGCCGGGGCACCACTAGGCCCTTTGAATTGCTGGGCGCTCCTTTCATTGATCCCTTCCGCCTGCGCGACCAGGCTGAGCGCCTCAAGCTGCCCGGGACGAGATTCGTCCCCATGTTTTTCAAGCCCGAATTTTCCAAGCACAGCGGCAGGGTGTGCGGCGGCCTGCTGGTCCAGGTGCCGGACCGGAAAAATTTCCGCGGCTTCCAGACGTATTATGAATTGATCCGCCTGATGGCGCGGCTGCATCCCGGAGAATTCCGCTGGCAGGAACCACCCTACGAATTCGAGTTCCGGCGGCCGCCCATCGACATGATCTGCGGGTCGGATCTGATCCGCAAGGCCATCGAAAAAAATATTCCCTTTAGCGGAATCCGGGATGACATCGAGTGTGAGATCAGTGCGTATGCCGAATCGGTCCGGCCGTTCCTCCTTTACCCATGATCATCATTCCCTTTGCCGATATCCTGGCCCCCGGCAATTTCAGGAGCATCAGCGACTGCCTGCGTGCTGACGGCGTGATCGCCTATCCAACCGATACATTATATGGTTTGGGCGGCAATTTTTATTCTTTAGCCTTAATTGAAAAAATAGATCATTTGAAGAACCGGCACGATATGCCGTATTCAGTGGCCGTGGGCAGCCTGGCCATGCTGGAATCTCTGACCGACGACTTACCCGAAATATTTTATGACCGCCTGCAATATCTGCTGCCCGGGAAATTCACTTTTCTGTTCAAGCCCAATCCGGCCGTCGCCCCCAGCCTCTTGAAGAACAGTCCCAAGATCGGCATCCGTCTGCCCGCAATCCCGTCGCTTCTGCAATTGATAGAAAAAATCGCTTTGCCCCTGGTCAGCACTTCGGTCAACCGCAGCGGCCGGCCGCCGCTCAACGACCCGCAACGGATCGCCCGCGAATTTCCCGAACTCGATCTGCTGATCGACGGGGGAGTGCTGCCCGCATCTCCCGGGTCGACCCTGGTCGATGTCACGGTAATGCCGCCAAAGATCGTCCGCCGCGGCGCCGATTGGGAAAAGATCTCGGCCGTTCTGGGCGATGCTCCCAGGTAGCAATACCTGGTTTATTTACTTTGACTTTGGTTGAGAAAAAGTTACAATACCTAAGAGAGGTCAAATCATGAAACAACTCAAAGGCAGCTGATCCACGTTGGCCCTTGAATCTCAGCCGGGACGAAAACAGTTTTTTGTCCACGACACTCTAACGGTTTTGATTTGACAAGCAGTCAGGAATAAGATATATTTTTCACAGCCATGCTATTCAATTCCATTGAATTTTTGGGATTCTTCGCCATAATTTTTGTAGGATACTTTTTTTTGCCGCAAAAGTTCAGGTGGCTTTTTCTATTGCTGGGCAGCTATTTTTTTTACGGCTATTGGAAAAAAGAGTATTTGCTGCTGCTGGTTTTTCCGACTAATGTTTCTAAATTCAGAAATATCCATTTGCCTTTATTGATTCAATTGTGACATAAGACTATTAAACAGCGGCAGGTTGCATTGCCAGGTTTTTTTTGTTATATTGTCAAAGGTTTTCCGGTTCACAGGTTTGCGATTTGTGGAAAAATGGAAAAAAAGTATAAAAAATACCTTGCTTCTTTATTCGGCCCATCGACTCAGGGATCTCGGCCTTTGTTGAAGAATTATCTGCGAGTGGTCGCCGCTATTTTTGTGGTGGCGGTAGTTTTCTTGTTTTTCCTATTTTCCATGAACTACTCATTGCGGTCGTTTCGCGGTAACTACAGCGGGTTTCTGCGTATAAGTGAAAAATTTGTCACTGAGAGCAACCCCCTTTTTCGGAGCGATTCTTGCCCTCTCCTTTTTGAGAATTCAGATTTTGAGAAAGGTACGCTGCAGAACTGGATGGCTACCGGCAATGCCTTCGAGTATCAACCGACCGAAGGTGATAATTTGACGGCCCGACGCTATCCCCTTCCTTCCAATCATCAGGGGAAATACTGGATTGGCACGTACGAAAAATTCCAAGGGAAAAAAGGGGAGATTCCAGGGACAATTCAAGGGGACGCGCCCTCTGGTACTCTCACTTCCACGCCTTTCATCATTGTTGAGGAGAAAATTGCCTTTTTATTGAGTGGCGGTGGCCAGAATAAAAGAAAAAAAATCAAATCCTGCGGTTATGTGGCCCTTGAAGTCGAGGGTCAGATGGTGTTAAAGACAACTGGCATGAACACCGAGTTGATGGCATGGCAGATATGGGAGGCTAAAAAATGGCTGGGGAAAACAGGGCGCATCGTCATCAACGATGTGGCCTCCAACAGAAGGTTCTTCTATAGGCATCTTAATGTTGATTTTTTTCATTACTATCGGGAAAGCGCTATCAAGAAGGGTCTCATCGCTTCCCAATCAGGCTATGATGGT
This sequence comes from Acidobacteriota bacterium, assembly GCA_018897435.1. Classification (GTDB taxonomy): domain Bacteria; phylum Acidobacteriota; class Aminicenantia; order UBA2199; family UBA2199; genus UBA2199. Next base: position 9,555 of record JAHIKI010000030.1, read on the forward strand.
CAATTTTTTTATTTCATGGCCTTTGATCCCTTTCTGAACAAATTCCGGGATCAACCCAGAAGATATTATTTAATTATTGATGAGCCGGCTTACCGCTTCAGCCGGATCGGTTTCCCCCTGATGACCCATATCTTCTCTTTGGGCAAAGCCGAATTGTTTCCCAAAACCATGATGCTGCTCATCCTCTTCTCTCATTTGTTAGGTATTTTTTTTCTAGTGAAGATCATTATCCATTACGGACGAAATCCTTTATGGGGTTTGTTCTACCTGCTTATCCCCGGTTTTCATGTTTCCCTACATACTGCCCTTCCTGAATCCATCAGCGCGGCTTTTCTACTTGCCGGGCTTTACTATTACATCCGCGAGCGGCCGATTGTAGCGTTGCCCTTTTTCGCCACTTCCATTCTCGTCCGGGAAACGGGAGCATTGCTTGTTTTGCTAATCATCATCTATGAAATATTCAAACATAAAAATATTCACAGAGCTTTGATTTTGATTGGTTCATTTTTTCCCTTTTTGGGATGGAAAATTTTTCTTACCTGGAAACTTTTCCCGTTGTACGGCTGGAAAACACTGGTTTTTAGCCCCGGTGATTTTACCCTGCCGTTCTCAGGTTTTATAGATTTATATAAGGTTATTCTTCGCGGCGATTATTTCCAGCCAGGGATACTCCCGGGATTTTTTTATCCGCTGTTACTGATTTTAATTTTTGTTTTTGCCTTTTTCTTTTTGAAGGAAAAATGCGATTTTCTAACCCTGGGTCTCTTTTTCTTTTCTTTGCTTTCACTGATTTTGAACTATAAAAAAATCTGGTGCCATGTGGACAACGGCGTCAGAACCACTTATGAAGTTTTTCTTCTATTGATAGTGGTCTTTATCTCCCGAAGGCATGATGGTCAACCAAGGTTGAAATACCTATTTTTAGGCTTGTCTGTTTTAATTCTGCTCTATGATTTGTTTTTTTCGCTTCTGGCTTCCAGTTTCAAGGCGGGTTTTCTCATTTCTCCTTAATGTACTTTTTCTTAAGAAAAATGTGCTATAATTCGGATCTCTATATGAGATTTTTCCAGATATGAAGCGAGGAGTATCTCCATTGCTAGTGCCCCAAACTTTTTTTTAAAGATGCGTAAAAAGGTCAAAGTAGTTTTAATTATTATTTTTATCGTACTTTCCGCTTTATTCGCGAAGAGTTTATTTTTTAAAAAAGAGCAAGCGAAAGTGATTGATACTGGAGTTGAAGACCGGGACATAACTTACCTGGCTTTTAATGATAAGAATAAAAAAAGCGTTGAGGTCAAATGCCAAGAGTCATTCACAAAAAGAGATGATGAACTTCACCTGAAGAAGATTTCTGCGGTTATCTACAAAAGCGGTAAGATGAATAAGGATATTCATTTCTTCAGTGATTGGGGAATTGCCAAAAATGATTTCAATTATTTTCAAATTCAGAAAAATGCCAGAATCATCAGCGAAGATTTTACTATTAACGCTGAAAGCTTCTTGATGACAAGCAAAAAATATCTTTTTTCCAAGGAGAAGACCTATTTCATCGGGAAAAACATTTCTGGAATAGCCGATAAAGGTATAGAATTTTTGTTTGAGTTAAATGAATTTAAGATGTTCGAGGTTGTGGGGAAAATTTCAATAAACAACCAAGTATTCGATTTTAAAAGTCGAATATTATGGATGTTTAAGGAAAAGGAGCGCTTGGAACTCAAGGGAGAAAGTTCAATCAGGACAGTGGATTCACTTTTGTTGGGAGATGAAATTGTCATTCATTTCAGTAATGAATTCAGCGATCTGCAATCATATGTTTCTTTGGGAAACAGTTCCCTGCATTCTGAGAAAGACATTTCAGGTAATATTGAGGTTCTAGAGATCAGAGCTAATACCATTAACTCTTTTTTTGGCGGTAATGGCAATCTTGAGAGAATCCTTATTTTTGAAAACGGTCGACTCAAGGTTGAAAATCCTTTCAATCGTTGCGAAATCAGTAGTGACAATATTGACTGTCGCTTATTTCCGCAAACTCAAAATATCAGTCAGATATTTATTCGCACCCCCGGTGAGATCAAAAGCCGCGGTTCGCAAAATGTAGATTTTTCTGCACTGAATATTGAGATCAAGTACAGTGAAAAAGGCGACATGCAATACATCAAGGCTGAAAAGAATGTTCAATTCACGCTTGGTGACTTCAAAGGTTCAGCACCAAAAATGAAACTTGATGCCGAAAATAGTAGGCTCGATATAGTGGGGAAAGAAGCTGAAATAAAAAACGGCGTCAACCTTTTCGCCGGGCCATCTTTTATAATTGATACAAAAAAAAATCAAATGTCTGCCCAAAGGGGAGTCAAGGCTACAATCTTCCCAGACAAAGGTAATGTGCTCTTTCGTCCCTTACCTCTTTATATCACGGCGGACAATTTGGAAATAGGATATAAGGGTAGGAACATCACGTTCAAAAACAAGGTGAAATTATTTCAGGATGAAATTGAACTGTCGGCTAGAGAAATTAATTTCAATTACAGAAAAAATCTGATTATTGCCCAAGGGCATGTCAGTCTGAAGTTTGTCAATGGGAACGATGTGTTTGTTTTGGGGGGGGAGCTGGTATCTTTCGAATCCATAGGACGACAAATCGTGATTCAAGGTGATGCCCAATTGAATCAAGGCGGAAATACGCTGAAGGCTAAAAAAATCATTCTGCATTTTGTTCGTGATGAACGTCTGCAAAATATTTCTGCTCAGGACGACATTTTATTCGCCACTGACAAGATTTTTGGAAAATCACAGTTGTTGAGTTGGCAATTTGATAAAAAATTGCTGGTGTTTAAAAACGAAGCCCAAATCAGCAATAAAAACTCCGGGACAACCAGGGGGCAGGAATTGTTGTTCGATTTAAGCAGCAATGAAATCTCGGTTTCAAGCGCCGATGACCGTTCCGAAACGGTCATAAGGCAGGAAACGCCTTAAGCCGCGATTCTTACCGTGCCTGCACCTTGATTTTGTATTTGCTTATGATTATGATATCCTTGATATCAGCTTTGTTTCGTAATAAAAGAAAGAATGAAGAAAAAAAAATATTGGTTGTGGATGATGAAATGAATATCCGTGAGCTGCTGGCCGATTTTTTCACTTCCATGAAAATCGGCTGTGATGCGGTCAGCAATGCCACGCGAGCGCTGTCCCTGCTTTCCCAAAACAGCTATTTTCTGATCTTTCTCGACTACAACCTTGAAAAAGAAATAGCTCCGGATGTGGTTGGGCGCATCAGGGTCAACAGCGGAAACACCCCGATTGTCCTGCTGACCGGATCCCAGGAGGTGGAAGCAGGAGAAATAGCAAAATTGGGCGTGGCTGATTTGATCTACAAACCTTTCAAATTCGATAGGGTAATGGCAGTTGTCAACCGTTATTTGGAGAGCAAATGAAAAGAAGCATCCTGCTGATTGTCAGTCTGGGCTTGTCGTGTTGGTTGCTGGCGACCGATATCATGAAGTTGTCGGAGATCAGGACCGGAATGGAAGGCGAGGGCAAAACCATTTTTAAAGGCAGCAATATTGAAACCTTCAAATTCAAGGTACTGGGCATCCTTGACAAGTTTGTTTCCGATAAAAACCTGATCATCGCCGAACTTTTCGCCCCGGAGTTGAATGAAGGCGGGGTCATTGCCGGCATGAGCGGCAGTCCCGTCTATATCAATGGCAAACTCATCGGTTCCGTGTCCTACGGTTTGAGCAATTTTTCAAAAAAACCGATCGCCGGTATCACGCCGATCGAGGATATTCTGAAAATTTCCGCTTACGGCGGTCCTGTAGCCAATGTGGAGATTTCCGATATCAAGATCGATTTCAGCAAGGAGAATGTCAAGCGCCTGGCTGAAGCCATTCACAACGAACTGGTCAGCCGCATGAGTTTCTCGCCGGCGCGCAACCTGACGCCGATAAAGCTTTTTGCCAGCAGCAGTGGTTTCTGTCCGCAAGCGGTCCACGTTCTGCAGGGAATATTCGTACCGCTTCAGAATCTGGGCATCGGCGCCGCAGTGGACAAAAAAAAATTAAGCCCTGAAATGTTCACTGTGCGCCCGGCCGACGCGGTCTCCATTCCGCTCATTCGCGGCGATGCCTCTTATGCCGCCACCGGCACGGTGACCCACGTCGACGGCAAGAAGGTGTATATTTTCGGACACCCTTTTTTCAACCTGGGCACGGTGGAATTCCCCTTGCACCGGGCCGAAGTCATTTCGGTCGTTCCTTCCTATGAGAGTTCCTTCAAGCTGGCCACCACGCGGAACATGGTGGGTACCGTTCAGCAGGACCGTTTTTCAGGAGTTCTGGCCGAGCTGGGGAAAACCCCTTACATGATCCCCCTGAAGATTTTCCTGAAAAACCGCAACCGCAATTTCAACCTGGAAGTGGTCAACCACCCGCTGCTGACCCCGACCTTGACCTATATTTCGCTGCTGAATGCCCTGTTGGCCGAGTTCCAGGAATTCGGTTTCCAATCAATTTCCGTCACTGGAAAAATCTTCATTGAAAATGAAGAGAATGTGGTTTTGAACGACCTGTTCAGCGGCACCACGGCTTTCGACGAATTCTCGACCTTGGTCATGGCCATCAATTATTTCTTATTGAACAACCAGGAAAAAAACATAAAAATCCAAAAAATGGATTTTGAGATCAGCGGCCGGGAGACTATCAAAAAAGCCCAGTTGGAAAACGTCCTGATAAACAAAAACTCTTACCTGCCTGGAGAACTGATGGATATTCGCATGAAATTAAAAAATGAAAAGGGCGACAATTTTGAGGAACAAATCACCATCAAGGCGCCCAACCTGAAGCCGGGTTCGGTTTTTTACCTGTTGGTAGCGGATGCAGGCGAGGTGACCGATTTCGACACCAAAGCCATCAAGACCGCCTATTTTCCGACCAAACTGAGCGCACTGATCCGGGCCATCAACAATATCCGCAGGAACAACCGCATTTACCTGAAAATATTCGTTCCCGCCCAGGGGATATTCATCAAAGGGTTTGAATATTCCTACCTGCCTTCAAGCATTAGCAATGTCCTGTTATACAATTCACTGGCCAAGGATCAAGCCAATATGGCGCTGTCCACTATTGCCGAATATCAGTATGAAGTGCCGGCGGTGGTGAGCGGAAAAAAAATCTACAAGTTGGTCATCAAAGAGAGGAAAAATGAATAGCAAAGCGCTTGTTTTCATTGTTGCCCTTGCCCTGGGCGCCGGTCTGGAAGCGGTCAATGTCAAGCAGATCGAAAAAAAGGATCTGGCAGATTTCCAAAAAGGGAGCTTCATCAATGTCAGCATTGACAATGCCGGCAGGTTGTTTTTGGGTCCCAAACTGAAGACCGTACCGGGTCCGGCCGAAGAATTTTATCTGGCCGCCGCTAAGGCCAAAAATGGAGATCTTTACCTGGGAACCGGCCACAACGCGTCAGTATACAGAATTACCCCGAACGGTGAGACTGAAGTGGTTTTCAAGGGAGAGCAGCTGGATGTCTATGCCCTGCTGGTGGCCGGTAATGGCGATGTGATCGCCGGAACGTCCCCCAATGGCCGGGTATATCGGATTTCCAAGGAGAACAAGGTCAGTGAATTGTTCAATCCCGAAGAAAAATTCATCTGGGATCTGGCCGAAGACAAGCAAGGCAACATCATCTGCGCTCTGGGCAATACTGGTGCCGTTTATAGCATCAGCAAAGTCGGTACAGCGGAGAACCTCTTTATGGCCGAAGATTCGCACATCATCAGCCTGCATGTCACCCAGGACAACGCCATACTGGCCGGCAGCGGCGACCGCGGGATTCTCTACGAAATAAAAAACCGCAAGGTCAAAGTCCTGTTCGATTCCCCCCTGGAAGAGATCAAGGGCATCGCTACAGACAATGATGGCAATGTCTTTTTCGCTGCGGTCAGGAGTGTTCCGCTTTCATCAGTAACCAAAGAGATTGAAATCGGTTCGGTTTTTCCCAAAAGTGAAAAAACCGAAAAAGAAAAAATCAAGGAAAAGAGCATCCTGTACTGCCTGCAAGCCGATGGTACCGTTGAAGCCATCTGGTCGTCTCAGGACGAATTTATTTACTCTCTGTATTTTGATCCAACCACCAAGGCGGCCATAATCGGTACCGGCAACTCCGGCCGCGTTTACCGCGTCGACAAGCAGGGCGACTTTTCCCAGGTCTGCGAAACCAATTCAGCCCAGATCTTCAAAATCATAGCCAACGGCAAAGGCTATTTTTTGATCGCCAACAACACGGCAGGTATTATCCAGGTTGAAAACAGCCTGAATGCCAGTGGCACCTATTTCTCTGAAATTTTCGATGCCCGCATCCCATCCCGCTTTGGCCGCCTTACCTGGAATGCTGATCCCGGTAAACAAGCGTCGGTATCTTTCGCGGCAAGAATGGGAAATTCCGACAATCCGGACAAGTCATGGACGAGTTGGTCAGCCCCGTTCAACGACCCGGAAAATTCGAAGATCAATGCCAACGGTTACCGTTTCCTGCAGGTAAAAATCGTGCTCAGTTCCGCCAATCCTACAGAGACCCCTTACTTGCAAGGCTATCGGATCCACTACCTGGTCAACAACCTGAAACCGGAGATAGGCCAGATCATGGTGCAGAAGCCCAGCGAAGAAAAACCGGTCGCCGATACTACCCCTCCGAGAAAGTACCTGTACGTTTCCTGGGAGGCGAACGACCCCAATCAGGACCGCTTGAATTTCAATCTGTTTTTAAAAAAACTTCCCGACAGCGATTGGGTGTCGCTGGGCAACAATGTCAAGGAAAAATGGCTGTACCTCGACAGCGAACTTTTCGCTGACGGTAAATACCTTTTAAAAGTGCAGGCTGACGACGGCCTGGATAACACGCCGGCCTGGATCAAGACCGCCAGCAAAATATCTTTTCCTTTTGTCATCGACTCCACGGCCCCGCTCCTGTCTGAATTCAACTTTGCCGGCGGCACTATCAGTTTTACGGCCAGTGATGAGTCTTCGTCGCTCCATCTGGTCAGTTATTCATTGGACGGCAAGGACTGGTACCCGGTTTTTCCCGAAGACATGGTCACCGATTCCAAAGTGGAAAAATTTAAATTTGTACTGAACAACCCGAAACAATCCCGGGTGTTGTTCGTCAAGGTCGTCGACGAGTTCGCTAATTATAAAGTATTCCAAAAATCCATTTAGGAGGGCCATTTGCCAGAAGCAAAAAAAATTTCTACGCCTTTAACGGATGAAATGATCGCCCAGTTGAAGGCCGGAGACAATGTCCTCATCAACGGCACCATCTATACCGGCCGTGATGCCGCCCATAAAAAATTGGCCGATCTGATCGCCGGCGGGGCCGCGCTGCCGTTCGACCTGCGCGGGCAGATCATTTTTTATGTGGGTCCCACTCCGGCCAGGCCCGGGAATCCGATCGGCTCTGCCGGTCCGACCACCAGCTACCGCATGGATGCCTACGCTGCCAAGCTGCATGAACTTGGCTTGAAGGCTTCTATCGGGAAAGGGTCGCGCCATGCCGAAGTGAAGGACTCTCTGAAAAAATTCAAAGCGGTCTACATGGCCGTGACCGGTGGCGCCGCCGCCCTGGTCTCCAAATGCATCAAGAAAGCCGAAGTGGTCGCTTATCCGGAACTTGGTCCCGAAGCCATTCAAAGGCTGGAGGTGGAAAATTTTCCGGCCCAGGTGATCAACGACATGTATGGCGGGGATATATATGAGGAGGGCCGCAGGCAATACGAGAGGAACTAGGAGCGACCCATGAAAATCCATGAGTATCAGGCCAAGGAACTTTTTAAAAGTTGCGGCGTCCCTGTCCCCCGGGGTGAGGCGGCCGACACGGCCGAGAAAGCGCTGACGATTGCGGAAAGGCTGGGCTATCCTTGTGTGATCAAGGCCCAGGTGCACGCCGGCGGCCGCGGCAAGGCCGGGGGCATTCAGCTGGTCAGAAACCGTTCCGAGGCGGAAAAGCACATCGGTCGCATCCTGGGCATGACCCTGGTCAGCCACCAGACCGGCCCCGAGGGCAAGTTGGTCAGGAAACTGTTGGTCGAAAAGGGATTGGACATCATCAAGGAGTTTTACCTGGCGATTATTATCGACCGCGAAGAGGAGATGCCGGTCATCATCGCTTCCTCCCAGGGTGGTATGGAGATCGAAAGCGTGGCCCGCGACCATCCGCAGGCCATTTTTAAAATGCACGTGCATCCGGTCACTGGGCTTTCCGCCTGCCATATCCGCAACCTGGCGTTCAAACTGGATCTGAGCAAAGTCCAGCAGCAGAATTTCTCGAACCTGCTGACCAACCTGTATGAACTGTTCTTGAAAAATGACGCGTCGCTGGTGGAGATCAACCCGCTGATCGTCACGGCAAATGATGAAGTGTTGGCCCTGGACGCCAAGATCAATTTCGACGATAACGCCCTTTACCGCCACCCCGACATCGCGGCCTGGCGCGATGTTTACGAAGAAGAGCCCCTGGAGGTGGAAGCCTCGAAATTTGAACTGAATTACATCCGTCTGGACGGCAATATCGGCTGCATGGTCAATGGCGCCGGCCTGGCCATGGCCACCATGGATATCATCAAGTTTTACGGTGGTGAACCGGCGAATTTCCTTGATGTCGGCGGCGCCACGTCCGTGGAAAAGGTGAAGGAGGCTTTCAATATCCTGTTGGCCGATAAAAATGTGCGGGCCGTGTTCGTTAATATTTTCGGCGGCATCGTGCGCACTGACCTGGTAGCCAACGGCATCGTTTACGCGGCCAAAGGCCTGGATATCAAGATCCCAATCGTCATCCGCCTGGTAGGGACCAATGAGGAAGAGGGCATGAGGATTTTAGGCGAATCGCAACTGAATTTCGTCACCGAGAACGTGCTGGCCGATGCGGTGCGCCGTGTGGTCGAGCTGGCCAAAGGAGATTGAACATGTCCATTCTGATCAATCAGGATTCCCGGGTGATCGTCCAGGGATTCACCGGGCGCGAAGGTACTTTTCATGCCACCCAGATGATCGAATATGGCACGAGCATCGTCGGCGGCATTACCCCGAACAAAGGCGGGCAGATCCACCTGGATAAACCGGTTTTCAATACGGTGGAAGAAGCGGTCAAGGAAACGGCGGCCGATGTATCTGTCATTTTTGTGCCGGCGCCCTTTGCCGCCGATGCCATCATCGAGGCCGCCCTGGCCGGGATCGCCTTGATCGTCTGCATCAGCGAGGGCATTCCGGTGCTGGACATGGTCAAAGTGAAGCATTTCCTCCGCAGCACCTCATCGCGCCTGATCGGGCCGAACTGCCCTGGGATCATCTCTCCCGGCAAATGCAAGGTCGGGATCATGCCTTCTCGGATCCACAGTCCTGGTAAGGTAGGTATTATCTCGCGCTCCGGGACCTTGACCTATGTTGCGGTGGACCAGATCACGCGAGAGAACCTGGGCCAGTCCACCGGCATCGGCATCGGCGGCGATCCGATAATCGGCACGACCTTTGTTGAAGCTCTGCAACTGTTCAAGGACGATGAGCAGACCGAAGCAGTGGTCATGATCGGCGAGATCGGCGGCACGCTGGAAGAAGAGGCGGCGGCCTACATCGGCAAAAATTTCAACAAGCCGGTCGTCTCTTTCATTGCCGGCCAGACCGCTCCGCCCGGGAGGCGTATGGGACATGCCGGAGCGATTATCTCCGGCGGTTGTGGCACTGCGGCCGAAAAAATGGCGGTCCTGAAAAAAAACGGCGTGCACGTGGTGGAAAATCCGGCCGAGATCGGAGCTACCGTAAAGAAAATCCTGGGCTGAGAAGAAAAGCGGCCGCAGGGAATTATCATAGGGGGGTATAAAATGAATGGACAGCGCGGGAAAATAACTTTTATGGATCTGATCGTATTTTTAATCCTGGTTCTTGGCGGCTTCATGGCATTCAAGTTCATCGCCACCGCTATTGAAAAAAAGCAGATAAAAAAGGAAGTGTTCGATACACTGGGAAGCATGCGCGGCGGTGAAATGGAAAGTTCCCGGATCCAGGCGGCAATCGAGCGCCTTCTGGAAAAGAAAAAAATTGAAATTCTCGAAGTTAACGCGGAATTGGATAATAACAAAGGCATGATTTATTTTTCTTATAAATACAAGATCGATACCAATTACCTGCTGTTCCGGCGCAGCGAGATAATTGAAGTTGTAGATGAAATGGCCAGCTATGGAATATGAATCAAACCGCGGTTCTTTATTTCTGAAGGTTTTTTTTGCCTTTATAGCCGCTGTTTTTTTTATTTATATCCTCAGGGAATTGCGCATGATTTTTATTCCATTTTTCATCGCGCTGTTACTTTATTTCATGCTGAAGGAAAGCGTGCAAAAACTGGAGGCGTGGAAAATTCCCAAACCCCTGATCATGATCGGCCTGCTGCTCGTTATTTTCATCTGCCTCTCCCTGTTCGGCCTTCTTTTATTCATCGGCGTTTCTTCCTTTATTGACAATTTCCCGGCCTATAGCGAAAACATCACCCGGGTGGTCAAGAGCGTGCTGCCTTCCCTCAAGCTGCCGATCCTCGATGTGGAGCAGTACATAGCCAACTTCGATTGGGACAAGATTTTCAATCCCGGACAGATCACGGCTCTGGTTTCGGGGACCATGGGAAATTTCACGAGCTTTATCGGCAACCTGCTTCTGGTCCTCCTGCTGCTGATGTTCATGCTGGGGGAGAAGGTGCCGATGATCGCCCGTATCGCCCGTACCCTATCCAAAGAGCGGGGGGAGGAATTGCAGCGTATCGTGGCTGCCATTGACACCAGGATCCAGCATTACTTGTTCATCAAAACCATGTTAAGCCTGATCACTGCCATACTGGCCGCGCTGATTCTGTTCGCGGGCCGGGTCGATTTCATCATTTTTGCCGCTCTGCTGGTTTTTTTTCTGAATTACATTCCTACTTTCGGCTCGCTGCTCAGTACGATCTTTCCGGTGCTGATCACCTTTCTCCGCTACGGATTCTGCCTGCGCCTGGTGCTGGTTGCCGCCAGCCTGATGGTCATGCAGTTCGTCATGGGCAACGTCATCGAACCGCAGATCATGGGCCGGAGCCTGAACCTTTCGCCGATTGTCATCCTCCTCTCCCTGATCTTCTGGGGCTGGCTGTGGGGCGTGGTCGGCATGTTTCTGGCCGTGCCCATCACGTCGGCGCTGAAGATCATTTTTGAGAGCATCCCAACTCTAAAGCCGCTGGCCGCGGCCATGAGCGGGGAATAAGCTTGAAATTTTTTTTTAGCGCTTGATTTTAATTTGTCATTTAGTATATTGCTTGGATAGGAGGAACGAATGAAAAAAATCTCTCTCATTTTACTGTCCGTGATGTTGCTGACGACCTTCGGTTTTTCGGCAGCCAAGAAATATGCGGAAAAACCGGAAATGCAGGTTTTCGGCGACGTGGGTCTGGCCGTTTCCGATTTTGAAGGTTTGTTCATCGATGCCGGTTTCCAGTATGGTTTCACGCCCAAATTGTTCGCCGAATTCCTGTTCGAGTATTACTTCAGCCCGGCCGGTTCCGGCATGGATTCCAGCGCCTGGGGCCTGAACTTGAACGGTGTGTACAAGCACGGTCTATCCGACGGGCTCAACCTGTTCGGCAAGGCCGGCATATGCCTGATCCATACCAGCGTTACCTATATGGGATTTTCAGCCGGGAATTCGGATATTGGCTTCAACGCCGGCGGCGGTCTCGAATATGCGTTGAATGAAACGATGGGTCTGCGCGGCGGAGCCACTTTCAAAATCTCTTTTGCCGAAGGCGAGACCGGGACCTTTTTCAAGCTCTACGCTGGATTTTATTACGGTTTGTAATTTCTTAAATCAGGATTTTCTCTAGGAGGGGAGATCCATCTCTCCTCTTTTTTTTTAGCGCAATTCTTGAAGATGGCGCCGTGTTTACAGTGAAAACTCCATGTGGTCGGCATGTTTCTGGCCGTACCCATCACGTCAGCGCTGAAGATCATTTTTGAGAGCATCCCCACGCTGAAGCCGCTGGCCGCGGCCATGAGCGGGGAATAAGCTTGAAAATATTTTTAACGCTTGATTTTTGGTTTTCATTTGTCCCCATTAAATATAATACTATTCTGGTTGACTTTATAATTTTGCTGTGTCATAATTGATTTCAGGAGAAAAAATGAAATTAAGTAAAATCATGCTGGTTTTGGTTGTTATGATTGTTGGTTCTTCTCTGCTCCTTTCGGCGGCTCCCAAGCGTGGCAAAAAATATGCTGAACTGACATTTAACAAAGGAGACATGTTCCTTACCCCACAAATCGGTTTCAATTCCTGGGCGATTCCCTTTGGCGTTAATTTTGAGTATGCCATGACTGAAAATATCGGCGTCGGCGGCACGGTCATGTTGTGGTTCTGGAGTGACGCAGGGTTTTCCGCCACCGGCATTATTCCATCGGCTGAAGCGGCCTACCATTTTACCCAGCTGGAAGTCGATAAACTCGATCTTTCAGCCGGCGGCGGTCTCGGTTTCTTTATTTATTCTTCTACCGGTGGAGGCGGTACGGGTGGCATCTATCCTTATATCTTTTTTAACGGTCGTTACTTTTTTAAGCCCAATATGGCAGTCAACCTGCGCGTCCCGATCGCTTTTGGTACCTGGGGCCAAGCCGGTGCTTGCATTGGTGTGACATTTAGAATCTAATCTATCCCGGATTATCAAGCAAAGGGGATTTGCTGGCGAATCCCCTTTTTTTTTAAAACAATTATCCTGGTGGGAAAAATTAAAATAAAAAATATTTATTGAAAAAAAATAAATGGCGAGGCTGATTTAATTATCTGAATTCGGGCAGATAGCGGCGCGATTGCAGCGAAAATTCCCCGTGGTATTCGATCTTGCTTACCATGATGCGAATCAGCGGCGCCGGAGCGAAGCTGCCGTCCCAGGTTCTTGGATCGTCAGGAGCATGGGTTGCGGTCCAATGAATATAAGTCAATTCTTCTTGAGATAGCGATTGGCGTTCATTGGTTTTGCAGGCGGGACACAGCAGCCCGCGGTAGTCGTTGCGCAGCCAGGCACGGACAAAGTCACGACTTGCGCAGTTCGAGCAGCGGTTGGTGTTGAACAGCAGCCCCTCGCCGCGCAGGAGCCAGACTAAAAAATAGAGCAGCAGCCAATCCATGGCCAGCTTTTTTTCACGGCCCCGTAATATGGCCGATAGCAATTTGTATATCCTGGTGTCGCAGTGATTAAGCGGGATGAATTTTATCACGATTTCCGCCATCAGGTAGAAATAAAAGACATTTTCCGCCGCCGACACCACCGGGAAAAAACTTTTTATTATTTCTCCCTTGTTTAGGGTGACCAATTCTTTATCTTCGTGCCAATAATAATTGAATTCCCCTTCGCTGAACAATTCCAGAAGCGAGCCGAAACGGTTCTTGAATTTCGCGGCTCCCGGAGCCACGGCTTTCAGCAGGCCGCGGTCGGCGGTCAGCATGGTGACCAGTTTGTCCTGTTCATTCAGAGGTGAACTGGACAAAACCAGGGCAAGTGTCGATGCCTGGGGCATTTTTCAGTTGGCAGCGCCGGGCCGGGTGATCTTCATCCCCACGTTAATAAGGCTGCGGGGAGAAAAATAAGGCCTTGAGCGCGAAATACAGGAAATAAAGACTGAAGGCGATCAGAACATATCCAAGAATCCTGACGATTTTTGTGATACGCTGGGGAGAGAAAAGGGATTTCATCCTGTTGGTGATGAAAATGATCAGGGTGAAATAGGAGAAAGCTCCGAGAATGACGATAAGCATGAAAAAGATCTCATAGCTGAGTTCAAGGGGGATGTATATTTTTAATTTCTTCATGAATGAAAGGGCGATCATCCATGAGGCAATGCCCAGCGGATTGATCAACACCATGGTCAGGCCCTTGACGAAAGCCCAGCGCTTTCTTTTTATCTTTTGCGCCATGGCTTCTTCACGCTTTTCGATCTTTTCAAGGAAACGGGCATCTTTGAGAGTAAGCATGCCCAGGATAAATGTAATGGCCGCGGTGATCAACAGGAAGATGCCTTCGACGCTTAAATTGTAACCGTTGCTTAAATTGTAGCTGTTTTTCAAGAAGGGAGTGATGCCGAAAAAGGCGGCCAGGGCCCAAATGGCATCGCCGAGCGCAGCACCCAAAGCGATGCTTAAGGCCTGAGCAGGATGCTTTTTTATGGCGCTTTGAAAAACCTCCAAGTTGACCGGGCCGATGGGGATGCAAAGAAAAAAACCAATGAAGAAGCAACCAACGTAGAAAAGCAGATAAGTCAGCCACATTTCTGTAATTGTAACTGATAAAGGAAAAAAAAGTCAAATCAATGTACAAATAATTTTCTCTAATCTTTTTCCCCTGGTTTTTAAGGAAAGATTTAAAAAAATCGGCTATCGGGATCAATAATATTGTTCTTGTTCAGAAAATTATAAACAGGATCCGAAATAAATAGGCTGAAATCGATGCCACAGCGACGCTCAAAATTGCTGAGGCGCTTGCGGTTTTCCAGCCGAATTCCCTGCCCATGACCACGAAGGTGGTAAAACAGGGGAAATAAAGCGTCACAAAAACCAGGAAGACCACGGCCTGGCCGATGGTCAGTGGCAGGAGTGCCAATGAAGCGGCGCCGAGGGCCTGTTTGACCATGACCACGATCAATTCCTTGCGGAAAAACCCAAAGATCAATGTCGTCCCCAATTGGGCCGGTAGGCCCAGGACCCCATTGAGCAATGGAGCGAAAAAACTGTCTATCCAGGCGCTGATGTTCAGGCTGCCCAGCCAGGACATGGCCGCGCTGCCTAGCAGCAGCAGGGGGACAACGGTGACGGCGAATTCCTTCAGCTTGCGGCCGGTATTGGCCAGGGCGTTGCGCAGGGAGGGAACTTTAAGATCGGGGATTTCCATGATCAGTCCGCCGGGTTTTTCCAGGAACAGGGAAATGGTTTTGCCGGTAACGGCGATCACCAAAAGAACAAAGAAATAGATCACCAAAGCCCAGACCGGACCGGTCAGCGCCGCGGTCAGGGAGAAAATAACGGCGTTGCGGGCCGAACAGGGGATAAACGGCAGCAGTAAGGCGCTTAGAACCCGGTCGCGCTTGTTTTCCAATATGCGGGTGGCGTAAAGGGCCGGGGCGGTGCAGCCGAAGCCGAGGATGAAAGCAGCCACCGATTTGCCGTGCAGGCCGATACGGTGCAGCAGGCCGTCGAGCAGAAAGGCGATGCGCGACAGGTAACCGCTGTCTTCAAAAATGGCGTTCAGGAAAATAAGCGGTAAAAAATAAGGGAGCACCACGCCCAATGACCCGGCCAAACCCTGCCACAGGCCGTCGGCGGTAAGCCAGAGAAAAGCGGATGTCTTTTGCAGGGGGACGAGCAGGGGCGGGATCCGGTTCAGCAGCGGGTCAAGCCAGCCACTGAGGAGGTTGCCCACGAAAAAGATGGCGGTATAAAATACCAGGAAATAGGCGAGCAGGAAAGAACGGCCGAATAGCGGGTGGAGAAAAAATCTGTCCAGGCGGTCATGCAGATGAATGGTTTTACGGGGGACGAATTCGCAGATCTCCTCACTCCATTTCATGGCCAGATGGTGTCTTTCATAAGCCACGGATTCAAAACAGTCGCGCTGGTGATAATCCCGGATCTGGGCGCAAGCGGCAGCACTATCAGCAGCAAGAGCCTGGCGAATACCCTGCGGGACCATGGCCGGATTTTCAATGGACTTAATGGCGTAGAAGCGGCGGTTGCCGTTTTGCCCGTTTGCTGGTTCGGGCATGGCCGCGGCCAATTCTTGCACAAGGGTTTCGATATGGGCGGTATAGGGGAAAACCGCAAGGGGCGGCGGCCCTGCCTTCAGCAGGCGCGAACAGCGCTCCATGAGTTGCCGCACCCCTTTGCCGTGCAGGGCGGCAGTGGGGACAACCGGGACTCCCAAGGCTTTTTCCAGCTTTTCGTGGTCGATCTTCAAACCCCGCTTTTCGGCTTCATCCTGCATATTCAAGGCGATGGCCATAGGCAGCCCCAGTTCCAGCAGTTCGCTGGTCAGTTCGAGGCTGCGTGCCAGCAGGGTGGAATCGACCACATTGACGATCAGATCGAACTTTTCGCCCAGCAGGTATGCCTGGGTAATTTTTTCAGCATCGTCGGTGGCGTTCAGGGAATAGGTACCGGGGAGATCCAGCAGTTGGAAAAACCGACCTTCCAGCTGGATGGAACTTTGGGTGATTTTTACACTGGTGCCGGCAAAATTGGCGGCCGCGGCCTTGATGTCGGACAGAACATTGAATAAGGTGCTCTTGCCGGCATTGGGCTGTCCGACCAGAACGATCTTAAAGCTGGTCATCTCCGACCAGTATTTTACTGGCCAGGCCCTGGCCGATGGCGATCTTGCTGGAACGGGTGGTCACATTCCTGATCAGCACGGGGCTCCAGCGTGAATGGTTAAGTTTGATGATGGCATCTCCCACGTGAATCCCCATGGCCAAAAGTTTTTTCCTGGCTTCCAGGCCTGATTTTATTTCAACGATTTTATGCGGAATGCCTCTGGGAACCAGATTAAGGGATAATGTTTTCATTTGATATAATAAACCATTTTTTCAACCGAGTCAATTGCCCGGGGAATGAAAAATGCTTCAGCCCCTGGCTGGCGGTTAAGCCGGCACTTGCCCGACAACTGAATTGACTTTGATCGGGCCCTTTGCTAAAATTGGCAAACGCGCCCGGAAAATCCGGATGAAAAAAACATGAAGCTGAGCATCATTATTCCCGTGTTTAACGAGAAGAACACCATCGCCGCTGTCATTCAGGCCGTGCGCAACAGCCCGGTCGCGGAACAGGAGATTATCGTTGTCGATGATTTCTCCAGTGACGGAACTCGCGAACTGCTGTTGGCAATGAGCGGGCAGTACGATGAACTGGTATTGCAGGAAAAGAATCTGGGCAAGGGGGCGGCCATTCGCAGCGGTTTGCTCAAAGCCAGCGGCGACGTGGTCATTATCCAGGATGCCGACTTGGAATACGATCCAAGTGAATATGATATCTTGTTACAGCCGATCCTGAAGGGCAAGGCTGACGTGGTGTACGGGTCACGTTTCCTCGGAGCGGGAGCGCACCGGGTTTTGTATTTCTGGCACATGGTGGGCAACAAATTTTTAACAACGCTGTCAAATGTGTTCACCAATATCAATCTGACCGATATGGAAACCGGCTTCAAGATGTTTAAAAGGGAGATCATGGAGCGGATATCCATTGAGGAAAATCGCTTCGGCTTTGAGCCGGAAATCACTGCCAAGATCGCCAAGCTCAAGGTGCCGATCTATGAAGTCCCCATCTCGTATTACGGACGCACCTACGCCGAGGGGAAAAAGATCAATTGGCAGGACGGCCTGTGGGCAATTTTTGCCATCATCAAATACAACCTGTTCCGCTGAAAAGATTTAGGCTTGTAGGGCTGGCTTTTTTGGATTACAATATCATGGTACTGAAATGAGTCAGGGGGAAAAGCATGATTGACCTGGTGACTGGAGCGGCCGGATTCCTCGGTTCGCATCTGTGCGATGCCCTGCTGGCCAAAGGGCATGAAGTGATCGGCCTGGACAATTTCTTTACCGGCAGCAAGGACAATATCCGCCATATGCTGGCCGACAGCCATTTTGAGATCATCCGTCACGATGTCATCCATCCCATCCTGCTCGA
This sequence comes from Acidobacteriota bacterium, assembly GCA_018897435.1. Lineage (GTDB taxonomy): Bacteria > Acidobacteriota > Aminicenantia > UBA2199 > UBA2199 > UBA2199. Next base: position 27,281 of record JAHIKI010000030.1, read on the forward strand.
AGCGGAGCGGATCTACAATTTTGCCTGCCCGGCTTCTCCTCTTCACTACCAGTTCAACCCGGTAAAAACCATTAAAACATCGGTCCTGGGTACCATCAACATGCTGGGGCTGGCCAAGCGGGTTAAGGCCCGCATCCTGCAGGCTTCGACATCGGAAGTGTACGGCGATCCCGAAGAGCATCCCCAAAAGGAATCGTACTGGGGCAGAGTGAATCCCATTGGCCCGCGTTCCTGTTACGATGAAGGGAAACGCGTGGCCGAATCGCTGCTTGTCAATTATCAGCAGCAGAACCATGTGGACATCCGCATCGTGCGGATCTTTAACACCTATGGTCCGCGCATGGCCCTTAACGATGGCCGGGTGATCAGCAATTTCATCGTGCAGGCCCTGCGCGGAGAAGCGATCACCATTTTCGGCCGCGGCCAGCAAACCCGTTCATTTTGTTATGTTTCCGACCTGATCGACGGAACCATGCGCATGATGGAACAGAATGAATTCAGCGGCCCGGTCAATCTGGGCAATCCCGAGGAGATCACGGTACTGGAACTGGCCGAGTTGGTTTTGCAGCTTACCGCTTCCAAATCAAAGATCGTGTTCCAGGCACTTCCGGTCGACGATCCGGTGCGGCGCAAGCCGGATATCTCCCTGGCCCGGGAAAAGCTTGACTGGGAGATCAAAGTAGCATTGCGGGACGGTTTGCAGGAAACCATCGAGTATTTTAAAAAGACGCTGTTGGCCGGCAAATAATTGTGGGCTTTCGGCGCTGGTATTAGAAAAAAATATTAGGAGGTCCAGACCATGAAAAAAAAAATAGCCGCTGCCGGCGCTTTCCTCTTGCTCGTTTTCGCTTTTTCTGTTTTTACCGTTCCTGCGGCCGAAGAGAAGAAACCGTCGAAAAAGGTCTCAAAACTGATGACAAAAGCGCAAAAGGCCATCCAGGAGAAGCAGACCGACCAGGCCATCGACCTGTTGCGGCAGGTCATTTCCCTTGAACCGGGCAACGCCATGGTGCGGCACAACCTCGGGGTCCTGCTCCATGAAAAGGGGCAGACCGACGAGGCTATCGGCAGCTTCGAGGAAGCATTGCGGCTGCAGCCTGATTACCAAAACCCCCTCATGGCTTTGCGTCAGGCGCTTTTCGAAGCCGGCAAGGGCGCCAGCGGCAATAAGGATTATGAAAAGGCCAACAGTTTCCTGCTGAAGCTGGACGGCTTGCCTAGTCCGGCGGCAGAGAACCATGGGCTGCTGGCCTCGGCCCACTATCTACTCGGCTTCAACTTGTTCAACCTCAAGCAGTATACGAAGGCCAGCGAGTATTTCGGCAAATGCCAAGCCAGCGAAGGACTGGACAAAGAAAACCCGGATCTGTACGCCAACTCCACCTATTTTCTCGGGATGATGGGATATATCCAGGGCCAATACGCCGTTTCCAATGAGCATTTTCAGAAATATATCGACTTGTTCCCCGAAGGGTCGGCCAGGCCTGAATTTTTCATCCACGCCAACTATTTCCTCGGCGCTAATCTTTTCCGCATCCTTGAGGCCAGGCTGGCCAAGGGCGACGTCTCCAAGATAACCGAATCGGCCGCCGAAATCCTGCCTTACCTGAAAATGGCCGTGGAGAACAAGCTGCCCAGTGAAGATGCTTACGTCATGCTGGGCAACTGTTATGTCTACCTGAAGGAGTACGACAAGGCCGTGCGGACCTACAAACAGCTGATCGAACTATTTCCCCAGTCGCAGCAGTTGAAAAACTACCAGGCCTTCCTGCCGGAGCTTGAGAAAATGCTGCAGCAGGCGCAAAAGCCAAAGAAAAAGCGCTGATCTTTTTTTGGATAGAAAATGAGTTCGCCAAAAAGGCCGCATTCTCCAGGTTTGATGCTGCTTGCTAGTTTCGCCCTGGCGATCACGGCCGGGACGCTGTTATTGCTCCTCCCTTTGGCCACGACAGGCGGCGGCATCTCTGTCCAGGATGCTTTGTTCACTTCGACGTCAGCGGTTTGTGTCACCGGTTTGACTGTTGTTGATACCGGTTCCCGCTTCACGCCTTTTGGTCAAACGGTGATCCTGATCCTGATCAAATTGGGCGGGTTGGGGATTATGACCTTCACCTCCCTGTTCTTTTTTTTGGCCGGCAAGGGCCTGCGTCTCAGGGACAAGCTGGTCATCGACAGCAGTTTTACCGTTGAAGGGAAACTGTCCCTGAAACATTTCGTTCGCGATATTTTTATCTTTACTTTCTGCCTGGAGATCATAGGCGCCTTTGGCCTCTATGCAGCCGGGATCGGTGCTGGCACGGGCCGCCGGGTTTTCATCGCGCTTTTTCACTCGGTATCCGCGTTCAACAACGCCGGTTTTTCCACCTATCCGGATAGCCTGAGCCGTTTTTCCGGTCATGTCATGTTGAATATCATCGTGATCCTATTAATCGTTGGCGGCGGCCTGGGTTTCTTTGTGGTGCGCGATATCTGGTATAAGATCGGCAATAGAAAAAAATATAAATTTTCGCTTCACTCCAAAATGGTTGTCATCATGACCGTTTTTCTGATCGTCGGTGCGTCCCTGCTTTTTTTCTTGCTCGAGAAAGAACGATCGCTGAATGGCTTGCCGTTGACCGACCAGGTTTTGGGTTCGCTGTTCCAGTCGGTCACCCCGCGTACGGCCGGATTCAACACCGCCAACCTTACACTGCTGGCTCCAGCCACGGTGCTGCTGTTGCTCCTGCTGATGTTCATCGGTGCCTCCCCGGGTTCGACCGGCGGGGGGATCAAAACTACCTCGGCGCTCACCCTGCTGCTTTTTCTGAAAAACTCCCTGCGTCAGAGAAAAAACATCAGAATATGGGGCCGGAACCTGCCCAACGACCTGATCCAACGAGTGCAGCTGATTTTTCTCAGTTCCTTGTTCGTGGTTTTGGCAAGCGCATTTCTGATCACCCTGGCCGAAGGGGGGCGATTTTCCCTGACCCGGATCTTTTTTGAGGTCGTTTCGGCTTTCGCCACTGTCGGCCTGTCGCTGGGTATCACGGCGCAGCTTTCAACTTTCAGTAAATTTGTTATAATCATGACCATGTACACGGGACGTGTCGGCATCATCAACATATTTTTTACATTTCAAAAGGAGCGCTACCTTTCCCCTTATGAATATCCGGAAGAGCGCATCATGGTGGGATGATGAAATATTTTTTAGTGATCGGTCTAGGAAGCTTTGGCTACCATATGGTCAAGGCTCTGAGTGAAAAGGGTATGGATGTCGCGGCCATCGACCGCGACCGGGCCAAGATCGACAGCGTCAAAGACTTTGCTGTAAAAGCGGCGATAGTGGATGCGGTCGGCCCCGAAGTATTGAAGAAATTCGCGGCTCAAGAAGCGGCCGCGGTCGTGGTGGCCGTAGGACCGCGCACCGAAGACAGCATTTTTATTGTCCATTTGCTGAAGGAGATGGGTGTGAAGCGCATAATTGCCAAGGCAAATTCCGAAGCCCATGCCCAGATACTCGCGATCGTCGGGGCCGAAGAAGTGATACTGCCCGAGAAGGATACGGCGGTACGGGTGGCCAGCCATCTGGTAGATGTCAATGTCCTGGACTACTTGCCCTTGAGCGGCGGATACAGCATACAGAAAATAGTGCCTCCGGAAAAATTTGTTGGCCGATCAATAAGGGAACTCGACCTGCGCAACCTGCACGATATCCATGTGATCGCCGTCAGGCACAGCGGCGGTCCCGAAGCCCTGGTGATTCCCCGTGCCGATTACGTCATCAAAAAAGATGACCTGCTGGTCGTGATCGGCGACGAGAAATCACTGGAAAAAATCGCCCGGGGCTAATGCTGACCGCGCGTTCTTCGAAATGTACCGTTCCTGCCAGGGATTGATTATGGGGCACATTTGATTTTTAAACTGTTGAGTCGGGACAATCGCTGCCAGGCCCGGACCGGGTTGGTCACCACCAAGAATGGTGCTTTCGACACTCCGGCTTTCATGCCGGTGGGCACGGCCGGATCGGTAAAAGCACTGACGCCGCGGCAGCTTGATGATGCGGGCGCCCAGATCATTCTGGCCAACACCTACCATCTGTTCCTGCGTCCGGGGACGGCTGTGATAAAAGAATTCGCTTCCCTGCACCGCTTCATGGCCTGGAACAAACCCATCCTGACCGATAGCGGCGGCTTCCAGATCTTTTCCCTGCAAGCCAACGCCCGGGTGAGTGAAAACGGTGTGCGCTTCAAGTCGCACCTGGACGGTTCCCTGTTCACGCTAAGTCCTGAAGACGTGGTGGATATCCAAAATGTCCTGGATTCCGACATCCAGATGGTCCTGGACCATTTCGCGTCCCATCCGGCCAGCCGCGTCCAGGATGAAAAAGCGCTCAAACTGACCAGTCTCTGGGCAACCCGGGCCCGCGAACGTTTTTTGGAAACCATTCGGGGCAATTTCCAGTTTGGGATCATCCAGGGCGGTCTGCACAGTGATCTGCGTGAGCGTTCGCTGCATGAACTGGCCGCTTTGGATTTCGACGGCTACGCCATCGGTGGCCTGAGCGTGGGAGAAAGCCATGGCGATTTCCAAAGGGTCCTGGCGCCGCTGGCACCGCAGCTACCGGCCGCAAAACCCCGCTACCTTATGGGCTCGGGAACCCCGGAGGATATTCTCTTCGCCGTGGAAAACGGCATGGACATGTTCGATTGCGTCCTGCCTTCGCGCAACGCCCGCAACGGCACCCTGTTCACTTCGCGCGGCAAAGTCAGGATCAAGAACGAAAGACACAAATGCGACCAGCAGCCCCTGGATGCAGACTGCAATTGCTACACTTGCCGGAATTTTTCCCGGGCTTATTTGCGGCACTTGTTCATGTCCCGCGAGATCCTGGCCTCAATACTGAATACCATTCACAATATCCATTTCTACCTTGATTTTATGACAAAAATAAGGTATGCTATCCAATCGTACAAATTCATCGAATTTAAAGAGAATTTTTTAGCTCTTTACAAAGGAGATTAAAATGCAAAACCAGAATATGCTGGTGCAACTCATTCCATTTGTCGTCATTTTCGGTATTTTTTACCTGCTGATCATTATGCCGGCCCGGAAGAAACAGAAGCAGCACCAGAACATGATCAGTTCCCTCAAGGGCGGGGAGCGTATCATCACTGCCGGCGGTGTTTACGGTACAGTTACGCGGGTCATGGATGACCGCTTTGAAATTCAGGTAGACGGCAATACCAAGCTGCAGATCACCAAATCCTCCATTTCCTCGGTTTTGGAAGTGGGGGGCGAAAAAAGCAGGTAATTCCCATCAAGCGGCTGCATTCGTTCTCAAATCCTGTAAAATATTCTTGCTGATGCGGCAATTAGGATAATAAGGAGGAACAAGATGGACAAGTCTATGACCTGGAAAGTGGGTTTGATCATTGCCGTGATCGCCCTGTCGATCTGGCTGTTATGGCCGTTGGATAAAAAAATTAATTTGGGGCTCGACCTCAAGGGCGGGATGCACCTGATCATGGAAGTCGTGACCGACGAGGCCCTGGCTATCCAGACCGACATGAGCGTCACCCAATTGAAAGGCCTGCTCAAGGACGGCAGCATCAAGTATGAAAAGATCGTCCGCAAGGGCTTCAATAAAATAGAGATCACCGGCTCGTTGTACGATGATGAACGCAAGATCAAGGACATCCTGGATGACGATTTCCGCGATTGGACCTATACGGCAGGCGGCAGCCTGATCTCCCTGGCCTTGCGTCCCAATATCGAGCAACAATTGCGTGACCAGTCCGTGGACCAGGCCCTGGAAACCATCCGCAACCGCGTCGATGAATTCGGGGTGGCTGAACCCACCATCCAGAAAGAGGGCATGGCCGGGGACAAATTGTTGATCGATCTCCCTGGCGTCGACAACCCGGAACGGGTCAAGAGCCTGATCAAAAGCACGGCCATGCTGGAATTCCGCCAGGTGAGCTCCGGGCCTTTCCTGACCGAAGAAGCGGCTCTGAAGGATTTCAACGGCCAGCTTCCCGATGACCTGGAGATCGTCAAAACCAATCCGCGGCGCCTGGACAAGGGCTTCTACGTGCTGAAGGCGGCCACAGTCGTCCCGGGCAAAGACCTGAAGAGCGCCCGCCGGGCCCAGGACGAATACGGCGCCCCGGCCGTCGGCTTCTCGTTCAATTCCCAGGGAGCGGCCCTGTTTGAAAGGTTCACAGCCGCCAACATCGGCAAGCAGTTGTCCATTGTCCTGGATGACCGCATAGAAAGCGTGGCTACCATCCAGGATGTCATCTCCGGTGACGGCATCATCAAGGGTCGTTTCACCGTTGATGAGGTAGACGATATCGTGCTGGTATTGCGCTCCGGCGCCCTGCCGGCCCCATTGAAGTACATTGAGGAAAGGACCATCGGCCCCTCGCTGGGCGCCGACTCCATCCGCAAGGGACTGACCGCCTGCCTTGGCGGTTTGCTGCTGGTGGTGCTGTTCATGCTGGTTTACTACCGGGCCGCCGGCATCAATGCGATTCTGGCTCTGCTGCTGAACATGCTGATCCTGATGGGTGTCATGGCTTATTTCAAGGCCACCCTGTCCATGCCCGGCATCGCCGGCATCATCCTGTCCATCGGCATGGCCGTGGACGCCAACGTGCTGATCTTTGAACGCATCCGCGAGGAGCTGAATATGGGCAAGTCGCCCAAGTCGGCCATCGACGCGGGTTTCAAGAAAGCGTTCTGGACGATCTTCGATGCCAGCCTGACCACGGTCATTTCGGCGATATTCCTGTTCCAGTTCGGAACCGGCCCCATCAAGGGTTTTGCTGTCACCCTGATCATCGGCATCGCGGCCAGCATGTTCACCGCCATTTTCGTTTCGCGGGTGATTTTCGACCTGACCTACGGCCGGCAAAAGAAGCTGTCCAAGATCAGCATATAGGAGTGGAAGATGAAAATATTTAAAATAGAACCCAAGATCAAGTTCATCAATAAAAGGTATTATGCCTTCGCCCTTTCGGGACTGATCATTTTGGCCGGCCTGGTGACGTTTGTGTCCCGCGGTTTCAACATGGGCATCGATTTTTCCGGAGGCACCCTGATCGAGGTCAGTTTGCAAGAAAATACGTCGGTCCAGCAGCTGCGCAACACACTGGCCAAGATCAACCTGGGCGACGCCCAGATCACGCAGATCGGCAGCGAAAACAAATTTTTCATCAAAACCTTGGCATCATTGAAAAAATTGAACCTCAACAATACCGAAAAAATGGAAGACATCGAAGAATACGAGATCGTGGCTCGAGAGATCCGCAGCGGCATCATGGATGCTGCCGAGAGGACCGAGGCCACGGCCGGAAAAATTGATCTGAACAATACTGCTGAGGGTGAGATCGCCCGTTTTTTAAGGGACAAGGGGTTGAACGATGAAGATGCTCAAGCAAGCGCCCAAATCGTTATCAGCCTGCGCAAGAGTGATACTGGCATCATCGGTGATTTTTCCGCCCTGGAAAAGGCCGGCGTCAAGCACCGCGTCATGGACGTTCTGCGCTCCTCGGCTTTTCTGGGAAAATTCACCTTCTTGAAAGTAGAATTCGTCGGCCCGCAGGTGGGCAAGGAACTGCGCCGCAAAGCAGCCCTGGCTTGCATCTGGGCCCTGATCGGCATGTTGATCTACATCGGTTTTCGCTTCAAGTTCCTGTATGGGATTTCAGGCGTCCTGACCCTGGCCCACGACGTCTTGATCGCCCTGTCGTTCATCCTGTTCTTCAACATTGAAATGTCACTGCAAGTCATTGCCGCCCTGCTGACCATCGTCGGTTACTCGATCAACGATACCATCGTGCTTTTTGACCGCCTGCGCGACAACGTAAAGATCATGCGCAAGGACAACCTCGAGATCATCCTCGACTTGAGCATCAACCAGACCCTGAGCCGCACCATCATCACCTCATTGACTGTCTTTCTGACCGTACTGTCCCTCTTCTTCTTTGGCGGCGAGGTGATCTACCCCTTCGCTTTCACCATGCTGGTCGGCGTCGTTACCGGCACCTACTCCACCATCTACCAATCGTGCGCCTGGCTGAAAGTCTGGGAACAATATTTCTTAAAAAGAAAAAAAAGTTGAAATTAAGCTTGAATTTTACTAGTTTTTGTTATATAAAGTATTTTGGAAATATTAAAAAATCTTTTTTTAATGGAGGCGTAGCATGTTTGGCGAATCCTTGATAATATCGGGAGAAAGACGTAAACCCACCAAAAGGTATTTGACCCTGCCGATATCCTTGTTGATCCACGCCTTAGCCATCGCATCTTTTATAGTGGTTCCCCTGATGATGGCCGATACGAATCTTCCTGAAGTCAAAGTGACCAATGTCTTTGTCATGGCCCCGCCTCCACCTCCGCCGCCTCCACCTCCTGCGGCCAAGAAAAAATCCGGTGGCGAACAGAAGGCCACGGAGGCTAAAAAGACCGAAAGCAGGCCGGTTATCGCCGGACGGCTGGTAGCTCCGATCGAAGTTCCCACGATCATTCAGGAAGAAGATGTGGGCAGTTTTGGCATCGAGGGCGGGATCGAAGGCGGCGTTGAGGGCGGCGTTGAGGGCGGCGTGATCGGCGGCGTTCTGGGCGGCGTGGAAGGCGGACAACTGATCGAAGACTCCCAGCAGGCCATCCGCGTTGCCAGCGTGCAGCGGCCGAGGAAAATCAAAGAAGTCAAGCCGATTTACCCGCAGATCGCACTGACGGCGCGCATCCAGGGCGTGGTCATCATCGAGGCCATGACCGATATTTATGGACGCGTGCGCCAAGCCAGGGTCGTTTCCGGTCACCCCCTGCTCAATGAGGCCGCCTTGAGCGCCATCAAGCAATGGGTGTATGAGCCCTACATTTTGAATGGTATTCCCAAGCCGGTCATTTTCACGGCCACGGTTACCTTCACTTTGCAGAATATGTAAGTTCGTTAGTGGCATGTCCACACGGAATTTATAAAAATCAATCTTAATTTAGGAGGTCTAATATGTCATGGGATTTAGTTGAGATGTGGCACAGTATGAGTTTTATCCCCAGAGCCGTTGTTTTTACTCTGGTGTTCATGTCGGTGTATTGCTTTGCGACCGGCATCGAAAGGGGTATCGTTTTTTCAAAGGCCAAAAGACAGTCCAGAGATCTGCTGAAGCTTATTTCCGGTCTGTGGCGTGAAGGTAAAGTGGAAGAATCCATTAAACTGGCTTCTGATAAAAGGTTCAAAAATAGCCACCTTGCCAAAGTTCTGGTTGCCGGTTTGAACGAACTGCAGTTCCAGCAGGAAAGCAAGTCCAGTCACGCCGACGTGGTTGAAGCGGCCAAGAGAGCCATTGAAAGGGCTACGATCAAAGGTGTTCAGGAATTCAAAAGAGGACTGAACGGTCTGGCGACCATCGCTACCACGGGCCCGTTCGTCGGCTTGTTTGGCACGGTTTTAGGGATCATCACCGCTTTCCAGGGCATGAAAGTTTCCGGCTCGGGCGGTATCGGTGCCGTGGCCGGCGGTATTGCTGAAGCCTTGATCACAACTGGTTTTGGTATTATCGTCGCTGTCGTTGCCGTGTGGTTTTTCAATACCCTGCTCAATCGCGTGGATGTTTTCACCGGTGAAATGGCCAATGCTTCTTCGGAGTTGATTGATCATTTTATCAAGTTAAAATCCAAGTAAGGGGAGAAGAGAATGAGTGTCGATATCGGCTCACAAACTGCAAAGTCTGAGCCCAATGTAGTGCCGCTCTGCGATATTTTATTGGTGTTGCTCATCATTTTCATGATCGTGACACCGATGATCCAGAAGGGCGCCAACGTCACTCTGCCGGAAGCCAAATATACAGCCAGTCAACCCGACCCCAGCCAGATGCTTACCGTGTATATTAAAAAAAGCGGTGAAATCGCCTTAGATGATAAGGTGGTGGATGATCTGGCGAAACTGGGGCAGCTGATCCTCGACCGTATGGAGGAGATGCAAATGACTGAAAAAAAAGTCCTATTAAAAGCTGATTTGGAAGCCGCCTATGGCAGAGTGGTTGATGTAATGAATGCGATCAAGGAAGCTCAGATCGAAGTGATCGGTTTGGTAACGGAACAAAAAGCATCTACTTTGGAATAGTTTATTTTTGTTAAGAATAAGGGAAGGAGCGATCCTTCCCTTATTCTTAATTTTTGCAAGCCGGAACGCGTACCTTGATGGCGGCCGGAATCACGTTGATATCATAATCCATGAGTTCATTCCCGCCGTATTCCCCGTCGAAATGAAAGGGGATAGGTCCATTCAGGGAACGGATATGAACCCGGTCAAACTTGAAGGTTTTATAGAAAGGGTACTTATGGATGTTGCCTGTAAAAAGACGCTGGATGTTCAGGGAGGACTGGATTAGCTTTGTTCTTTTTAATATGCAAAGGTCCAGCAAGCGGTCGTAAGGGGAAGCATGGGGGGCGATGACGGCTTTGGCGCCGTACTGGCGGAAATTGGCCAAGGCCAGGAGCATGATGTCTTCCTCAAATTCGTTTGTTGCAGTAGTGACCCGTACCTTGAACTGCGGCATTTCCAAATAGCCTTTCAAGGCGAAATAGACATAGGGCAGGATGCCCCTGGTTTTTGATTCCAGATTGAATTTTTTTGAGATCAACCCGTCCAGGCCCATACCGGCCACATTTAAGAATAAATTATCGTTGATCTTTCCGGCGTCGATGAACACATCCTGTCCCGAGATCAGTGTATCCAGAGCACGCAGCCAGGAGAGGGGAATATTCAGGTTGCGGGCCAGTCCGTTTCCCGACCCACCGGGGAGGATGCCCAGGGTCTTGTTGGTGTTTATCAAAGAAGCCGCCACCGAGTTCACGGTGCCGTCGCCGCCGAAAGCGGTAAAAATGTCGAAATGCTTCAAACCCTGGCGGGTGACCTCGCCGGCCTGCAGGGGCGAGTTGGTGTTGACCAGGGAGACGCTGGTGAAATGACGGCGCAATTTCTTTAAAATCAGGGAAACGGCGATATCCTTGGAAATAAATCCCGAGGAAGGGTTCAATATCAGTAATATTTTTTCTAGGCTGCGGTTCATGCAGGAACATTATACCATATTGGCGGCAGAACTTTCAGGGTTCAGGATGTTTTTTGGCCGCATTCCGGGCAGAATTTGGCTCCCTTTTTCAAGGTTGATCCGCAATTGCTGCAGAATGCTTTTTTGGGAAATTCGACGCCGCAGTTAGGGCAGAATTTGGCTGACAGGGGAGCGTCCTTCTGGCAAGCGGGGCACTTTTTGGTTTTACCTGTCTCAGCAGCGATTTCCGCATTTTGCTTTTTCGAGTCCTGCATGGCCTGGTTGATCATCCCCGGCATCATCATGCCCATGCCGGCACCGAGGCCCATGCCCATGCCTGAAGACGCTTCTCCGCCTTTTTCAGCGGCTTTTTCCATGGCTTTGGCGGCCTTGAACTGCACGAATTTGCCCATATCGCCTACGGCGCTCATACCGGCCCGCTCATCGATCATTTTTTGCACTTCTTCGGGCGGGGTGATGGAGTTGATGATGAAATCAGCAATTTCCAGGCCATATTTAGCTAAGTCATCGGCTATTCGTCCTTTGAGCCCCGCGGCCATTTCGTCAAAATACTGCGGCAATTCAAAAATGGTTTTGACTGTTTCGCCTAAAAAATCATTCAGGCGGCCCACCAGAAGGTCGCGCAGAAAGTCCTCGATATGGTCTGTGGAATAAATGGCCTGGGTCCCCGCCACTTCGGCTATGAACAATTGGGGATTGTTTACTTTGATGGAAAAAACGCCGAAAGCGCGCAGTCGAACAAAACCAAGTTCGGAATCCTTGAAGCTCACTGGCTCCTTGGTACCCCATTTCAGGTTCAGAAAAGTTTTCAGATTTACAAAATAAACCTGGGCTTGAAAAGGGGATTTGAAGCCATAGGGCAGGGACAGCAAACGGGTCAGTAGGGGAATGTTCATGGTCGACAGGACATGGCGTCCAGCCTTGAAAGTATCCAGGGCCTTGCCGTCGCGAAAGAAAACCGCGGCCTGATTTTCCTGGACGATCAATTGCGCCCCAAGCTTGATGTCGCTCGAACCCTCTTCGGGAATGCGGTGAGAAATTTCTTTTCCCGTCTGGTCAAAGTACTTTATGATTTCCAGTTTCAATTTATTTTCCTCCTCAGTATCCTTTCAAAAGGGCGGTTCTTTGTTCGAAAGCGCCGTTGATCTGGTCGAGTTGTTCCCGCAGTGTTTCCAGCTGCGATGATTCCAGCGGCAAGGTGGCCACGTTCTTGAACTCTTCAGTGAAGCTGACCGCCATTTCGGCGATCTTGGCGTCCCACTCGTATACCGCGTCCAATTCGGCTTCCTTGATCTTGATCAGGTCGAAAAAACCGCTGTAACCCTGGTCGGCGTAGCGAATCTCGCCAATACTTTTTTCGAGTGATTTTCCGAACAGATCGCAAACCTGCAGGAGTTCGAAGTTCTTCTGGCGGCTGGCGGCCTGCAACATACCGTTCAATCCGTTTTTCACTTTGCGCAGTTGTTTGACAATGAACTCCCGCTGCAGGCGGTCGGAATCGCGGCGCAATTCCTTTTCGTAATAGCCGCGAAAGCCCGGAATTTTATGAAGCACTTTTTCCAGCCAGTTCAATTGCCCTGAGGCTTTTTCCTTGATGTCCATGCTGACCTCCCTGATGATTATAGGAAACCCTTTGTAAAAAAGCAAGTTCTTTCAATTTTTCCGGAGCAGGACATGTCCCTGGCACTTGAAAATACGGGGCGATTGTGCTAATTTTTATTTCTTGGAGGTTACTCATGAGCATAAAAGTTGCGATAAATGGTTTCGGAAGGATCGGCAGGCTTTTTTTGCGGACGGCTTACAAGAACCCGGGGCTGGAGATCGTGGCCATCAACGACATCACCGACCCCAAGACCCTGGCCCACCTGCTGAAGTATGATTCGATCTTCGGTATTTTACCGGAAAACGTGGGGCATGGAGACGGATTCATCCAGGTTGGAGAGAAAAAGATCAAGGTAACGGCCATCAAGAATCCAGCGGAACTGCCATGGAAAGAATTGGGGATCGACCTGGTCGTCGAATCCACCGGGCTGTTCACCAAGCGCCCCGAGGCGGAAAAGCATCTGCAGGCCGGGGCAAAAAAAGTCTTGATCTCAGCTCCGGCCACCGATCCCGATATTACCATTGTTTTGGGAGTCAATGACAGCGATTATGATCCGCAAAAACACCACATCATTTCCAACGCTTCCTGCACCACCAACTGCGTGGCGCCGCTGGCCAAAGTTTTGCATGACCACTTCAAAATCCTCAAGGGCAATATGACCACCATCCACTCTTACACCAATGACCAGCGCATACTCGACCTGCCGCATAAAGACCTGCGCCGCTCGCGGGCGGCCGGCCTGTCCATGATCCCCACCTCGACCGGGGCGGCCAAGGCCGTGGGCGTGGTCATCAAAGACCTGAAGGGAAAAATAGACGGAACATCCATCCGGGTTCCGACTCCCGACGTGTCGGTGGTCGACCTGGTGGTCCATGTGGCCAGGGACACATCGGTGGAAGAGGTGCGCCAGGTGATTGAAAAGGCCGCCAACAACGGACCGATGAAGGGGATCCTGGGCTTCACCTACGAACCGCTGGTTTCCATCGACTTCAAGGGGGATGAACGCTCCTCGATCATCGACATGGAAAATATCCTGGTCATGGAAAAGAACCTGATCAAAGTGCTGGCCTGGTACGACAACGAGTGGGCCTATTCCTGCCGGGTCCGCGACCTGATCCTCAAAATAGGCGCGAACTGAAATGGCGAAAAAATTCATCAAGGATATCCCCGTCAAAGGCAAACTGGTTTTTGTCAGGGACGACTTCAATGTACCCCTGAACGACAGGCAGGAGATCACTGACGATACGCGCATCCGCGCTGCCCTGCCCACCTTCTGTTACCTGATCGAAAACGGTGCCCGCATCGTCTGCGCCTCGCACCTGGGCCGGCCCAAGGGTGAGGTGATAGCCGATTGCAGCCTCGCCCCGGTGGCCGGGCGTTTAAGCGAACTGCTGGGGCAGAAAGTATTTTTTTGCGGCGAGGCCATCGGTGCCAAGGCGGAAAAAGCCAAGGCCACATTGAAGCCTGGCCAGGTCCTGCTGCTGGAGAACCTGCGCTTTTACCCGGGCGAGACCAAGAACGATCCAGCTTTCGCTTCCGAGCTGGCCAAGGGCATCGATATTTATGTCGATGACGCGTTCGGCGCCTGCCACCGCGCCCACGCCTCCATCAGCGAGATTACCCGCCATGTCCCCATGGCTGTGAGCGGATTTCTGCTCAATAAAGAAATAGTCTTTTTAAGCATGGCGGCGGAGAATCCTCCCGAACACTACCTGGTCATTCTCGGCGGCGCCAAAATCAGCGACAAGCTGCCGCTACTGACGCACCTGTTGGATAGGGCGGAGGCGATTCTGATAGGCGGCGCCATGGCCTATACATTTCTGAAAGCCAAGGGCATGAATGTGGGCTTTTCCAAGGTGGAAAACGAATGCATTGAACTTTGTCTGGAGATCATGCAGCAGGCCGAGGCCAAGGGTGTGCGTTTCATCCTGCCCCAGGATCATATCGCGGCCACTAAAATGGAACCGAATATCACCGTCCGCATCATCCGGTCCGGGGAGGAAATTCCGGGAGAGATGATGGGGCTGGACATCGGCCCGGAAACCGTCGAGCAATACCAGGGTGAAATCCAACGTGCCGATTTGATCTTTTGGAACGGTCCGATGGGAGTGTTCGAGGTGGATACGTTTTCAGGCGGCACCATGGAGATCGCCGCGGCGCTGGCGGATGCCAAGGCCACGACCATCATCGGCGGCGGCGATTCGGTCGCTGCTGTCAACAAAGCCGGGGTCAGCGACCGCATCAACCATATATCGACCGGCGGGGGAGCAGCCCTGGAATTTCTTTCCGGAAAAAAGCTGCCGGGGATTGAAGCTTTGACGGAGGCATGATGGGCAAGGAATACCTGATCGCGGGCAACTGGAAAATGTTCAAGACCGTTGCCGAGAGCCGGGAATTCGTCCAGGCCCTTGCCAAAGAGTTTACCGCCGTCCCCGGCCTGGAAGTGGCTCTTTTTCCTCCCTTTACCGCCCTGGCGGCCACGCACGGGTTGGACCCGAAGATCAAGATCGGCGCCCAGAATATGTTTTTCGAGGAAAAGGGGGCTTTTACCGGCGAGATCTCGCCCCTGATGCTTCAGGAAACGGCCGATTGCGTCCTGGTCGGGCATTCCGAGCGACGGGAAATTTTTGCCGAAAGCGATGAAGACGTGAATAAAAAAATGAAAGCGGCCTTGAAATTCAACCTGCCGCCGCTTCTGTGCATTGGTGAAACCCTGCCGGAACGGGAAGCGGGGAAAACCCTGCCGAAAGTAAGGTTGCAACTGGAGAAAGCGCTGCAAGGAGTGGCCGACGCGGATATGGAAAAGATCACCGTGGCCTATGAACCGATTTGGGCCATCGGCACTGGCCGCAACGCCACTCCCGAACAAGCCCAGGAAGTGCATCATTTCATCAGGCAAACTTTGCAGGAAATGGCGCCGGGAAATAAAATTAAAATCCTTTACGGTGGTTCGGTCAAGCCAGAAAACAGTCTGGAACTGCTTGACCAGGAAGATATTTCCGGAGTTTTGGTGGGCGGTGCCTCCTTGAAAGTGGATCAATTTTCTGCTATAATCCAAAATGCGTTAAAACTTCTGCGCGCATAGGAGGCAACTTGGAAGGCGTTTTACTTTTTATTCATATAGCTGTATGTCTTTTGCTGGTTATCGTTGTACTGTTGCAGAGCGGCAAGAGTGCCGACTTGGCCGGGGCTTTCGGAGGCTATGGCAGCCAGTCCACTTTCGGTCCCCGCGGTGCGGCCTCGCTGCTTTCCAAGCTCACCACTACGCTGGCGATACTGTTCATGGTGACCTCGCTGTTGCTGCAGATCCTAGCGGCCGGCAGGAACCGTTCCGGATCGGTGCTGGGCAAGGAGAAGCCGGCGGCCAAGACCGAAACGTCGCAGCCGCTCAAATCTGAAAGCACTATTCCCCAGGAACAGCCGAAAAGCGAACCTGGCAAATAGGCGATCCGCTTTTCGCGGTCCATCGCAATTTCACGGAGTATTGACTTGTTAATTACAGGCCGAGGTGGTGTAATTGGTAGACACGCAAGCTTGAGGTGCTTGTGGGCATTTGCCTGTAGGGGTTCGAGTCCCCTCCTCGGCAGATATGGAGAGGTGCTGGAGTGGTCGAACAGGGCTGCCTGCTAAGCAGTTGTCCCGGGTAAACTGGGACCGTGGGTTCGAATCCCACCCTCTCCGTTTCTATATTCCTGCTCCTGAAGACTTAAAAACTTCATTATAAGGAAAATTGTCCTGTTTAAAACATTGACTTGGAAATACCGTTGTGCATAAAATAGGGTATGGAAAAAATTCTCGGGCAGGCGCTGAAAAATGAACGGGAGATGCGCGGCATTTCCCTGGCCGAAATAGCCGCCGAAACCCGTATTGGTACCAGTTTCCTGAAGGCCTTGGAAAACGAGGAATTCGACCTGTTCCCCGGAAATTTCTATATCCATTACTATATCAAAAATTACCTGAAGGCCTGCGGTGCTGATGATACGGCTTTTTTTAATACTTATCAGGCTTATCTCAAAGATGTATTGAAAAAGGGCGATAAAATGACGCCCGAGCAGTACCTGAACAAGATGGAATATGTCAAAGTCAGGAAGAGCAAAAGAATTTTGACGGCGCTGTTCATGCTGGCAGGCCTGGGTGCTCTTTTTTACTTTTTATTGGGACCGCCCCGCTTATTGAGAATGGTCATTGACGGCGGCAATTCACCAGCCTTCGAATTCCCGGCTTTTTCCAATTACCTGCTGAATCTCGAGGCAAATTATTGCCTGAGCGGTCCACCGATCGTTGCGCTCATGACTTTTGACGCTCCCTGCTGGCTGCAATTGTGGCGCGGTGGCGAAAAAGTGCAGGAAAAAATATTCCGCAAAGGTGAGGTTTTCTCCCTGAACGGCTACCAGCTGATCATGGTTATAGCCAATCCCCAGGCGCTGCGGCTTTCTCTAAACGGCCAGGAAGTATCCTATTTCCGCAATTCTCCAACCCCCCTGAAACTGGCCGTTAATCCCGAAAATCTGCAGGAAATACTGCAGCGCTGACCCCGTGATTTCAAAAAATCCGCTGGTTTTACAAATCGCCGCCGGCACTTCCAGTGATGAGCTTTTGAAGTTCTTGCTGAACAAGCAGTTGGCTTTCACTGAAGAGGAGTACTTGGAAAGCCTGGTTTTTGTGCTGCCCGACCTGAGGTTTCATGAACGTGCCCTGGAGATGCTGGGGCTGGTTTCCCAGCCCATCAAGGAAAAATATATACAAAAAAAAGATGCCGATGCGCGGGTAGCCGATTTCATCCTGCAGGAGGCGCTTGACGCCGGCTATTTCAACATGCTGACCCTGATCATTCAGAACCAGAATTTTCCCACCGAATTCCTGCTGCGCATCGCCATGCAAGCCAAAGCGGCAGTACTGGAAGTCCTGCTGGAAAACCAGATCCAACTGATCGCCTATCCCGAGATCATGGAAAAAATGGAAACCAACCCGGAATGCGGTCCGTTCATTCGCGGCCGCATCAAGGAGTTGCGAGAATTTTATTTTCAGACCCAGGTCGCTGAAGTCATCCCCGAGACTGAAGTCCTGGAGGAATTGACCTCGGTCATCGCCGAGGAGCAAAAAGAGGATGAGCAGTTGGACGCGGAAATGATCCAGCAGGCGGCCATGACTACCCTGCAGCTTATCAACCACATGTCGGTTTCCGAGCGCGTTCGCCTGGCTTTGACCGGGAACAAGACGGAACGGCTGGTTTTGATCAAGGATGCCAACAAGATGGTGCAGACCGCCGTGCTGGAGAGCCCGAAAATGGCCGACGATGAAGTGCTGATCCATATCCGCAATTTGAGCTTATCCTCGGAAATCATCGGTAAAATTGCCAACAATCGCGACTGGACCAAGAATTACACCGTCGTCCTGGGCCTGGTGCAGAACCCGAAAACCCCGGTCAATCGCGCCATCAGTTTTATCAAGCAGCTGCACATGCGTGATCTGAAATTGCTTTCTCAGGACCGGAATATCAGCCCGGTCATCCGCTCCCTGGCTCAGAATCTGCAGAAACAGAAAGAAAGGGTCAAATAGCCAGCAGCTTGTACAGCAGGCTCTTGACATCAAAAATGGTCAGGGGTTTGCCAAATGGATCGCCGCTACTGCAGGCGAAAAAAGCGTTGTCCTGTTGGTGCATGCCTGTGAAATAGCTGGTACCTGTTTCCTGATCCTTCTCCAGGCCGCCCTTCAGGTCATAACCGGGTTTGGACAGCAACACCAGGTCGGGGGCGGCTGCCATTTGGGCGCCGTTGTACAATTCTTCCTTGAAGTAGACTTTGCGGATGATCTTTTCGCCGTTGATCTCGTAGTTTTCGAACAACTGCTTCAGATCATCCCCTACTTTTTGCATATCACTTTTGGCTACTCCGCCCTTGAAATATTTGTCTTTCTGGTGGATATATATCCGCGAAGGATCCAGGGCAAAGGCCCTGGCCTGGGGGCTAATGCAGGCCAGGCTCCTGGTTACGGCTTTTTCCAAACTGAAATAGCCGTGCTTTTTTAGGATCGGGTTCAGGTACACTTCGCTTTTGATTGGGCCGAAACCGTGATCCGAGAGCGCCACGATCTCTATATCCCCGGCAGCGTTGGCGCGTTGCAGAAAAGAAGCTGCGATCTGGTCGACTTCGTGATAAAGACCATTGAACTCGCAGTTGTATGGATGACGGCTGTCGCCGTAGGCGTCATAGAGAAAGTGCTGGAGCCTGTCGGTTTCGGTTACGGTGAACATGAAAACATCCCAGTTTTCCTTTTCCCACAGGATGTCGGCGATCTGCTTGCGGATCTTCAGCGAGCAATGCAGGTCGGCCAGGAACTCGGCTTTTTTGTCCCTGCCTTTGCCGGCATCCACGTCAATCTGGTAACCCATTTGCTTTAGAATGGGGAGGTAGCTGGACGGAAAAACCGCTTTTTCCAGGTCCAGGGCCACGAATCCCGAGATCAAGACGCCCGGAATGGGCCGGGCTGGATAGGTCGCCGGCAGGTTGATGATCACCGAACGCTTGTCTTTCAGTCCCAATTCGTCAAAAAAAGTCGTGGCTTTCAGGTCGCTGAAATTGGGGAAGCGGTATTGGTAGGTACCGGGTACTAAGTCGACAAAACCGAAAATGCCGTGGTTGCCGGCCTGGGTCCCGGTCATGAAACTGGACCAGGATACGGCTGAAATTTCCGGAATGGACACCGACATTTTTACGGTACTAGCGGCAAAGAATTTATTAAGAGTAGGCAGCAATGACGGCTGGCCGTTGCCGGTGAGCATTTCATGGGAAACTCCATCCAATCCTATGATCAGGAGTTTTTTGCCTTTTTTATTAAAAATGGTCCTTTCCTCCTGCACCACCGCAGCAAAAGGCGGTTTTTTTTGCTGCAGTTATTTGCCAGGGCGTTTTGCTGCCCTTATCACTCCACGAAGGGATTTTCATGCTTGAGGATCTCTTCGGCCACTTCCTTGCGCATCATGGATTCGGGCGGTGTCTGGTGGTCGACCAGTTTTTCGCGGATGATCTTGCCGGCAAAATCGATATGGTCGCTCTGGGGATGGGGGCAGGTCTTGTCGTTGGCAATGGAATTGCACTTTTTGCAGAAAAAGAAACTCATGAAAAAAATGGGGGTAATGCCCAGATCGGGAAAGAACTCGAATATCTTTTGGGCGGCAAAAGGATGGTAATAATTGCCCACACCGGCATGGTCGCGTCCTACGATGAAATGCGAACAGCCGAAATTTTTGCGCACGATGGCATGAAAAACGGCCTCTTTGGGACCGGCGTAGCGCATCTCGGTCTGCAGGATGGACATAACCGTTCGTTCCTTGACGTAATATTCGTCGATCAGCGCTTTGTAGGAGTCGAGAATCACCTGGTCGGTGAAATCGCCGGTTTTTTTCTTACCGATCACCGGGTTGATAAACAGGCCGTCCACAATCGATTGCGCAGATTTCTGCACGTATTCGTGACCGAGGTGGGAAACGTTGCGGGTCTGAAAACCGACCACTGTATCCCACTTTTTTTCCTTGAAAAGCACGCGGGTTTCGCGCGGGGTCAGGTAGTAGGCGGGGAAATTGGAAATGGTATTGCCCAGGAAATTGACGCTGCCGCCAACAAAGTATTCACCGGAGGTTTTCAGCTGCTGAACGCCGGGATGTTTCTCGTCGGTAGTCCCATAGACATTCTTGGCGTATTCTTCAAAGTTCCAGGTGTAAATATCTTCCACCTGCATGGAAGCGATCGCGCCTTCCCTGGTTTTCAGGATGATGGTGTCATTCTTGGCAAATTGTTTTGTGCTCTCCTTGCCCACTGACAACACGATGGGCAGGGTCCAGGCATGGCCGCTGGCCAACCGGTTGCGCTGGACGACTTCACGGAAATCATCCTGGGTCATGAAGCCTTGCAGCGGTGAAAAGACTCCGCTGGCGATGTTTTGGACTTCGATGGCTTTTTCTTCATCGATCTCCAGGTTGAAAAATTTATCCTGGTAGGACAGGATGGCTTCCCTTTCTTTTTCGGACAAGATGCGATTGATCAGTGTGCCTCCGTGCGGTTTGACGATCATGATTGTCTCCTTAACTTAAATAGCCGAGTTTTTTCAGCTTTTCTCTGGCCGCATCCTCGTCAGCCTTGGAAATTTCGCCCTGGCCGCTATTCTGCGACACGAACTGGCTGAGGATATGGATAACGAAAGTGGGCAGATCGGGGAAATTCTGGTTGGCCAGGTTTTTGATCAGGTCCTGGCGCAGGTAATCGGGGATAAGAACATCTTTGCCGGCAGTTGGCAGGTAGCCAAGTTCTTCCATTTTGGCAAGGATCTTGCCCAGGGATTCGTCTTCGCTCTCCAGGTCGGTTTCAACGATCAGTTCCGGATTTTCCGGTTCTTCAAAGGGATCGGATATGCCGGTGAAGTTCTTGACCTCACCGGATATGGCTTTTTTGTACATGCCCTTGATGTCGCGCTCGATGCATTTGTCCAGCGAGCATTTGACGTACACTTCGATGAAATTGCCGATCATCTCCCGGATCTCGGCGCGGATGCTGCGGTAGGGCGAAACAAAAGCCGCGGTGGTCACGGCACCGTGCCGGGTCAGCAGCGAACAGACAAAACCCACCCGGCGGATATTCTCATCGCGATCCTCTTTGGAAAAACCCAGCCCTTTGCTTAAATATTTACGAGTAATATCGCCATCTAGGTCTTCGGCCAGGACGCCCCGTTTTTTGAGTTCGGCGCTCAACTTCAATGCCAGCGTGGTTTTCCCTGAACAGGGAAGCCCGGTGAACCAAACCGTTACTCCTTTCATGGTAAACTCCTTATATGATTGATTTGTCTTCATTTAGCGGTGGACGATCAGGTATTTTTTTGGCAGGATGAGTTTGCTGGAGAACTTGACGTTGGTCAGCATGATGATGGCCCTTTCCCGGTCGGGGAGTTCCTCCTGGAAAATTCCCTCCCAGCCCTCGAAATCGCCTTCATCGATCAGTATCCTGTCGCCTTTGTTGAAACGGTCTTCTCTTTTGTGCAGGACGACCAAGCCGTTGTTTTCGCGGGACTTGATGTCGCGGATCTTTTCATCGGCGATGGTCCAAAGGTATTCATTGTAACCCAGGATGGTTTTTACTCCCCTGGTGTATTTCACTTTCTGGTAAAACTCGTGAATATCGAATTGGGCGAACAGGTAGCCGCTGAACAGGGGAGCGACACGATCGATCTTGATTTTGTTTTTTTTGATCTTTTTGTTGTAGACCGGCAAGTAGACGTTAATGGCCAGGGTGCGCAGATTCCTTTCCGCGTCGAACTCCAGTTTGGGTTTGCTGCTGATAATGAACCAATCGTTGCCGGCAGTCTCTTTCATCTGGAGATTTTAATTCAAATCGGCTTAAATGTCAATCGCCACAATCATTGCCGGTGGGCCCGGCATGGCCGTTTTAAGGGACGCGCCTGGGCCCGGCGGTATTTTGTGATATAATTAGCAGGCAAGGAAGGCATATGAATGAAGAAAAGCACAATCCGGACCCGTTGATCACGCCCGCTGTTACGCAGGGGAAAGAGATCCTGCAGAAATTCCAGAAAAAATTCTGGCAGAATTCGAAATTCTGGCTGGCAGTGGCATCGCTGCTGATCCTGGCGGCCTTTGCCCTGATATACAAGACCACCGTGATGAACACGGCCATTTCTTCCGCCGAGTTGAAGGCGGCGCTGGAATTGTTCGATATTTCCAGCCAGTGGGTGGTCAACGAAAATGTCAATGAGGACGACTTCAAGGGTATCATCCTGGTTCCCGAGGTATCGTTCCGTATCCGCAATGTCGGGAAAAGGGACCTGAGTTATGTGTTTTTGTTGGGAGTGTTCCGCTTTATGGACAGCGGCAGGGTGATCGGTGAAGGCTACCAGATGGTTCTGCGCCGGGCCTTGCCTCCGAACGGGGAAAGCGAAAAATTCACCCTGACCGCCGGATTTGGTTACCGCGCCAGTTCAGCGGCCGCCTTTGAAAAATACAAGAAAGACTGGCGGAATTCTTTTTGCGAAATTTTTGTCAAGTCGCACAATTCCGGGATGACGGCGCTGAAGACTTTTTACATTAGCCGCAAGATCGCCGGCCAGGATATTGAAGTAAAAATCGAATAAAGCAGGCTTATTTCAGCAAAGAAGCGATCTTGTTTTTAAGTTCATCGCCCCGCAGCTGACGGGCTTCGATCTTTCCCTTGCGGCCGATGACAAAAGTCGAGGGGATATACTCGACCTGGTAGAGGGTCGCGATTTCGCGTCCGGCCTCCATGTTGATGATGTGCACCCAGTCCATCTCCTTGTCCTTGACGAACTTGCGGGCCGCCTGCAGGTCGCGGTCGAGGCTGACGCTGATCAGAATGAAATCCTTATTTTTAAATTGCCGAAAAATGCCAAGCAGGTTGGGGATCTCCACCCGGCAGGGCGGACACCAGGTAGCCCAGAAATCGAGCAGCACGACCTTGCCTTTAAGGTCGGACAATTTCACGGCCTTGCCGGCAATATCCTTGGTTTCAAAATCAGGAGGTTGGCTGTTGGCCGCCTGCACCGGGTAGGAAACCGCTAGTCCCAATATGATGGTGGTTATCAATATCGTTAATTTTATTGTTTTCATATCCACATTCTATCATAAAAAGCCTGTTTCCTGAAGCCGATATCGGGGGTAGGTTTCGCTATTTGGATATTGACAATTTGTTTTAATGTTAATATATAGAATATATATATATGTATATAGAAAAAAGGGGGGAGAATGAAAATTGGCTTGATAACCGATTTTGGCGAGAATGACTATTTCGTGGGTACCTTGAAGGGCGTGATCAAAAAAATCAATCCCCAAGCGGACATCATCGACATCTGTCACGGCGTGCCCTCGTATTTCATTCAGGGCGGTTCCTATGTGCTGGAAAAGACCTATCGTTTTTTTCCTGTGGGCACCATTTTCCTGGTGGTGGTCGATCCCGGCGTGGGGACTCAGCGTAAACTGCTGCTGGTCACAGCCGCTGGTTTCAGTTTTATCGCACCTGATAACGGAATTTTAACTCCAATTTTCAAGCTTGGCAAGGATACCCTTGTCCGCGAAATCGACCAGGAACACTTTTTTTTAATTTCCGGGTCCTCTACGTTTGAAGCTCGGGACCGGATGGCCCCGGTGGCCGCCCATCTCTCGAAAGGAGTTGCCGCTTCGAATATCGGCAGTGAAACGACCGAATACGTAGTCAACTCGGATTATTACCCACAGCAGGTGCAGCCCGATCGGATCGAGGGGCGGATTATTCATGTGGATAAGTTCGGGAATATGATCAGCAATGTGCCGGGTAAATGGCTTTTTGAAAAGCTACTGGCCCGCGGATCCCAACATTTCATACTGCAGATCAACAACCAGGAAATCAGCGAGTACCGTCAGAACTATGCTTCGACGAGCGGTTTGCCGTTCCTGCTGATCGGCAGTCACGGCAACCTGGAAATCGCCATGAACCGACGCCAGGCCTTCAGAGAATTGAAAGCCCAGTTGAATCAGAAAATAGTCATCGTGTTTTCCTGAGCAACGAAGCGGTTCGAAATTAACTAACGCTGGCAATTGAAACCTTTTGACAGAACTGCAGAAGAAGAAATTGAAAAAAAAAATGATTTGTACTATTATGATTTTAGACTTGATTGGTTTTAATTAGGGTTTTGCGGGTAACAAAATCAACAAGAGGTGAAAACATGTCATATTTACTAAGTGTGCAGGAAATTTTAGAATTTGCGGTTTATATCGAAGAAAGGGGTTATGAGTTCTATATCGGGGCCATAAAGAAGTTCAGGGAAGCCCGTATCACCAAGCTTTTCCAATACCTGGCCGACGAGGAATTCAAACATGAAAAAGTTTTCAAGAAGCTGTTGAAGCTGAGCGGCGAGATCAAGGGCGGCAAACGTGACCCGGAATACCAGGCCTACATGCACGAATTCTGTAAAACGCATTCGCTGGGCGACCGCGAGGCGGTTAATGCCAAGCTTGCTAAATTATCCAGCCTGGAGGAGATCCTGGACTTGGCCATGGACTTTGAAAAGGATTCGGTCATCTTCTTTTCCCAACTAAAGGAAATGTATGCCAAGGGAAATACTGCTGCCATAGACAAGATCATCCATGAAGAAATGGGGCATTTGCGCAAGATCTTCCAGATTAAGAGAGAATTGGTCAAGAAATAAGCCATTTCCGGGGAATTGTCTGAATAAAGCGAATATTTCATTTTTGGAGGGCACATGGAGTTAATGAAGACCATCGAAACGCGTCGCGCCTACCGTTCGTTGGGGCCGGTTGAGATCGATGAAAGCCTGGTCCGCGAACTGGCCACGGCCGCCTCTCTTTCGGCTTCCTGCTTCAACAAGCAGCCCTGGCGCTACGTTTTCGCCTTTGAAAAACACGTTTTGAACCGGCTGCAGGGAGCCATGAACAAAGGCAATGAATGGACGAAGACAGCCTCCCTGATCGTCGCCGTATCCAGTCGCAAGGACCTGGATTGCGTGGTCAAGGGAAGGGAATATTACCTCTTCGACACCGGCATGGCCACCGCCTTTTTGATCCTGCGGGCCAGCGAACTCGGCTTGGTAGCCCATCCCATCGCCGGCTTTGATGAGGACAAGGCCAAGGAGATCCTGGGAATTCCCGCCGACATGCGTCTGATTACCCTGGTCAATGTCGGCAAACATCTTTTGCCGGCCAACTCCCTTCTGAACGAACAGCAGGCGGAAATCGAAAAAGCCAGGCCAGAACGTCTGCCTTTGAGCGAAATAATGAGGATGAATAAATTCTAGAAGGCCGGCAGGGTGGCGGTTCGCTATAGAAGCTTGCGAATAGCCTCTTTGGCCAATTTGTCGGCGCGTTCATTCAAAGCGATATTGCTGTGGGCGGCCACCTTATGAAATGTGATGTGGGGCAAGCGGTCTTTCAGCGCCAGCAGCCGCAGCCATAAATCTTTGTTTTCCACCGGTTTTTTGTTAGCCGTCAGCCAGCCGTTCTTTTGCCAGCGCTGATACCATTTCTGGGTCAGGCAGTTGTGCATGTAAGCGCTGTCGGTGAACACAGAGATCGGCAGGGCGGGATTCTTGATCGCTTCCATGGCCATGATGCAGGCCAGAAGTTCCATGCGGTTGTTGGTGGTGTTTTTTTCGGCTCCGGAAATTTCCCGGGCCTTGCCCTGATACTGCAGGATGGCTCCCCAGCCGCCGCGGTTTTGAGCCTGTTGGTTGTTGCTGCAGGCACCGTCGCAATAGATGATGATTCTATCCATTGAATTTTTTCCAGTTATGCAAAGCGCATTATAATTCGCTTGGCCAGGAAAAAGCAACCATTAAAACATTTTTATGCGTTTTTGACTTGATTTTTTTATTTGTGCTATAATGGCTCTACGGTTTTTTGGAGAGAGGCAAGGGGCAAGATGGGTAAGAAAATATTGATTGTTGATGATGACCTGGTCATTCAGGATTCCCTGCAGGAACTTTTTACGGATGCGGGTTACGTTGTTCATCTGGCCGCCGACGGCATTAGTGGTTTCGATCTGATCAGCAGGGAAAAGCCGGATATTATCGTGGCCGATATCCTTCTACCCAGGATGCACGGGATCGCACTGTGCGAAAAAATTCGCGGCAACGATGAACTGCGGAATATCCCCATTATTTTGATGACCGGGGTCTACAAGGATGTCAATCTGCGCATGTACGTGCACAAAGGGCTAGCCGATGATTTCATTGAAAAACCATTCCGTGAAACGGAATTACTGAACAAGATCGAGCATTTTCTAGGTCCTAGCACGGACAAGGTAGCTTCCCCGCCGGCTGCCGGGGAAACCCCCCTGCCGGGGCGAAATCACAAAAGCCGGAATGGCAGGTCCGTTGACCAGGATCTCGATGAACTGATCATCTGGGCGCGCAACAAAAACAAAAAATAGCCCTTCAAGAGCAGGAAGTTTCGTGCCCACCGCCGCGAATCATGTCGCGCCCGTGCGGCATGATGCCGGCCATCAGGGTGGCGCAGAATTCGGCGCCGCGCAGCGATCCGGGAAAATTAACGATGACCGTGTGGCCCTTCATGCCGCTATAAGCACGGGAAAAGACGGCGTGCGGGGTTTCCCGGGCCGATTCGCGGCGCAGCCATTCGCTGATGCCCGGGATAGCGCGGTCGCAGATACGGGCGCAGATTTCGGGAGTGATGTCCCGGGGCGAAAGGCCGGTACCGCCACTGGTCAGAATGTAATCCCGGTCCAGATTTCCGGCTATGGCTTGGGAGATCGCCTCCACCTCGTCAGGGACAACGGTCAGAGAAATGTCGGCGCCGGGCAGCCGCTGTTCCAGGATCTCGCGGATGCGCGGTCCGGATAGATCGGCGTATTCGCCCCGCGCCGCCCTATCGGATACGGTAATCACCGCTACTTTGAGCATGGATCTTTCCTCCTTTGAGCACTTTGGCGAAAATCCCCTGGCTGGGCATGATGCATTCGCCGGCTGCATAGTAAATAGCGCAGCGGCTGTGGCATTCCTTGCCGATCTGGGTGATCTGCAGTTCCACCACGCCGATGGTAATTCTTTTTCCGACCTTGGCCCGGCTCCAATCCACCCCGCGGGTGACGATGTTTTCGCCGAAGGCGCCGGGACCCAGGTCAAGACCCTTGGCCTTCATGGCGTCCACGGCTTCCCCGGCCAGCAGGGAAACCTGGCGGTGCCAGGCGCCGGCGTGGGCGTCGCCCTCGATGCCGAAATTTTCCCGGCAGACGATCTCGAGCACTTCGTGCTTTTGTACGCCCTTGACCGCGGCGATGTTTACCGACTCAACTTTGAATTTCACGTTTGCTTTTCTCCAGCAGGGCGATGGCGCCGATGATCATGTTTTTGTCTACCGCCTTGCACATGTCGTAGATGGTCAGGGCGGCGATGCTCACCGCGGTCAGCGCTTCCATCTCGATCCCGGTTTTGCCTTCACTGACGGCTTTGGCGGTGATCTCGATGCCGTCGGCCACGA
Source organism: Acidobacteriota bacterium (assembly GCA_018897435.1). GTDB lineage: Bacteria > Acidobacteriota > Aminicenantia > UBA2199 > UBA2199 > UBA2199. The sequence goes on from JAHIKI010000030.1 coordinate 54,951, forward strand.
TCTGGAACTGCACATCCAATTGGTGGATGGTTAGCGGGTGGCAGAGGGGGATCAGTTCCGCTGTCTTTTTGCTGCCTTGGATAGCGGCGATGCGGGCCACGGACAGGACATCGCCTTTTTGCAGAAGATTTTTTTTCAACAGATCCAGGGCCGTAGCGGAAATAATGATCTTGCCCGCGGCCACGGCCTCCCGGTGCATGGCTGGTTTCCCACTGATATCGACCATCTGCGCCTTTCCTGAACCGTTAACATGACTCAGTTTCATTTATCCTCCTATCTGCCAGTTTTCGCGGTTGCGGCAGGCAACCCCATGCTTGGGTTTGGCGTACACGGCTTTCTCCAGACTGGCCGGGATATCTGAAAAATCGACAGTAAATTCCCGGTCGGAGAACAGGCAGGGCTTCAGTTTACCGTCCGCGGTCAAACGCAGCCGGTTGCAAACGTTGCAGGATAGCGGCCTTTCCGCCGCCAATTCTTGTTGAACGGTTTTGTGGTCGTGTAAGGAGTAATGATGGATGCGCTGCAGGAGCAAGTCGTTTTTCCCACAGAACTTTTTCATGGTTTCCACTTCATTGTCATTGAATCCCGGGATCAGCACCATATTGATCTTGGTTGCTTTGAAACCCACCCGGCGAGCGGCGGCCATCCCGGCAAAAACTTTTTCGATTTCACCGTTGCGGGTGAGCTGGCGGTATTTGCCGGCATCCAGAGTATCCAGGGAGATGTTCAAGCGGTCGAGCCCGGCCTGCTTGAGTTCAGCGGCCAGCAGGTCCAGGAGTGTGCCGTTGCTGGTCATACTTACTTCGCTGACGCCGGGGACGGCTTTAAGTTCGCAGACCAAAAAGACGATGTTTCTACGCAGCAGCGGCTCGCCCCCGGTCAGGCGGATCTTGTGTATCCCCATTTCGGCCGCAGCGGCCACGATGTGAACGATCTTTTCATAGGACAGGATATCGGCATGGCTTTTCAATTCGATGCCGGCCTCGGGCATGCAGTAAGAGCAGCGCAGGTTGCAGCGGTCGGTTACCGAGACGCGCAGGTAGGTGATATTGCGGCTATAGGTATCGAACATCGACGGTGCTCCCGGCCGGGATATTGAGCTGCCCCGCGGCTACGCGCAACAGGGCGTTGGCTTGGCTTAAGGAATGAAGATGGGCCGAACCATGGTAAGCAAGCATGGTCGCCCGGCCCTGGAAATAGCGGACGGGAACGAAAGAAGTGCGCGTTCCGTTTGAACGGCCGTAGGCCCCGGTCAATAGCGCCGGCACGACCAGGGGTTGGTAATCGTGCCCCAGCAGGCGCAGTAGTAGGGGTTTGATGAATATTTCGAAGATCACGAAGGTCGAAACCGGATTGCCGGGAAGACCGAAGACGATTTTTTCTCCACGGCTGCCGAAGACCGTGGGCATGCCGGGCTGCACGGCGATTTTTTCAAAATGCAGGGTGAGTCCGGCTTTCTTCATGGCTGTGGGCACGTAATCGAAATCTCCGGCCGAAACTCCGCCGGAAAGGATCAGGACTTGGCAGTTGTCCAGGCAGGAATCGATAGCCTCAACAGTGGCCTGAGCGTTGTCGGCGACACGACCCATGGTCAGGGGACTGGCGCCCAGGGCGCATAGTTGGGCGGCCATTGAATAGTAATTGCTGTTGTATATCTGGCCGGGCCCCAGGGGCTTGCCGGGCTCAACCAACTCCGAGCCGGTGGTGATGATGCCGACCCGTGGCGGCCGGGCCGTCGGCACCTCGGCAAGTCCCAGCGAAGCGAGCAGTGCGATCTGAGCGGCCTGCAGGAGCGTGCCTTTTGCCAGGACCGCTTGCCCGGCCTGGAAGTCTTCGCCTTTATAGCGGATGTTGCGGTTTTTGTCTTCAGAATTGATCTTCATGACACCGTTTTCTTCACTGGTACATTCACGCTTGACCACGCAATCGGCGCCGGCTGGAAGCATGGCGCCGGTCATGATCTTGGCGCAGTGTCCGGGGGTGACGGCCAGGCGGGGTGGTGTGCCGGCGGCGATGGTTTCGATGATTTCATAAGCAGGGGATTGGTCTTCTGAGATATACGCGTAGCCATCCATGGCCGATTTATCGAATTCGGGCATGGCCAAAGGAGAGTGAATGTCGGAGGCGAGGATCCGATTTTGCGCAGCCAGCAGCGGCACGGTTTCATTGAGGACGACGACCGGGAAGGCGGCGATGATCTTTTCCGCTGCTTCGACGCTGATCAGGAGCTTTTCACTCATGGGGCCGGTAGTGAACCTTTATAAATAAATAAAATGTTTTACGCATGGTTTTCTCCTTTCCAGTCGGGGAGGCCGAACCGTTTCCGGTTCGGCCCTCGCGGTTCAAAGGCCTGGTCTTGAGACTTTAGCTCTTTAAACTCGGAGAAATCCCATCTTAGCAAAAAACCATCCCCTGGTCAATCCCCGGAAGGGCGCTGTTGCGATATTCTACCCATGTTTGCATCTTGTTCACATTTTTTCCTCGCCTTCTTGACAAAATCGGTGTCATGGCTTATATTGTCCCCACATCCCTCCACTTAAGATATAGCTACAGAACGGAACCGCCGTTCGGTCGATATGATGGGAGAGTTTTCCCTGGTCCCTTGGAGGGGTCAAAGGGTATTATGAGCGCCAAGACCATCCAATCCCTGGTTCAGAGCTGGGAAACGGTCCGGTTCGAGCTTCTGAATAGCCGAATCTCCGACCTCAACCTGAGCCTGGCCGGCTCCCCCGTCGAGCCCCTGATCCGCCGCCTGCACCGGGAGATGGAGGCCAAGGGCTTCCGTTTCAAACCCGCAGTGTACCTGACCGACAGCTGGGGTTGTCCCGACCGGTCCCCGGTCATCGGTATCCCGTTTTACCTGGCCGACAGCCGCCTGGCCCGAATCGAGGAGGAGCAGACCGGGGAAATTGAAGACAGCAAACGGATCATGGCTCTTTTGCGCCACGAGGCCGGCCACGCTATCAATTATGCCTACCGGCTATGGCGACGGCCGGGTTGGGAGGAGGTGTTCGGGCGTTTCACGCGTCCTTACCGGGACGTCTTCCGACCCGACCAGCTGAGCCGCGAGTATGTCAAGCACCTCTCCTCCTTCCCTTACGGCCGCACCTATGCCCAAAAGCATCCCGATGAAGATTTCGCCGAAACATTTGCCGTCTGGCTGACGCCGCACTCCGGCTGGCGGGACCGCTACCGGAACTGGCCGGTGATGAGGAAGCTGCAGTACTTGGGCGAGCTCATGAAGGAGATTTGCCGTCATACCCCCGAAAATTCCCGGGTGCGTCTACTTCGCCCAGTTGATTCCATGACCATCCTGCTCGCCGACAATTACGGAAAAAAGGCAGAGCGCTACCGGCGGGCCGCTCGGGGCTACGTGGATGACCGGCTGCGGGAAGTTTTTCCGCCGGTTCGCGGCTTGCTGCTGCGCCCGGCTTCGCTACTGTTCCGCAAGCTCCATTCACGCCTGCTCGGCCGTGTCGTCCTCTGGTCAAAACTAACCGAGCGTGAGGCCGTAGCCATCCTGCGCAAGCTGGAAATCCGCTCCGACGCCCTGAAGCTCTTCTACCGGCCCGGACAGGAAGGGGAGCGGATAATGGATGTCGTTTCTCTGGCCGTCGCCCTGGCGCTGGACTACGCCTATACAGGCCGCTTGACTGGGTGATGCCAAGCCGACGAGCCCTGCGAGACGGCCCGGGCTTCAGAGAAGACAAATCTCCGGCCACGGCCTCTTACTCGTAGCGCAGGGCTTCGATGGGGTTGAGAGCGGCAGCTTTGCGGGCCGGGTAGTAGCCGAAAAACACGCCCACGGCGCCGGCAAAACCAAAGGAGAGCAGCACGTTTTCCAGGGCGATGACCGTGTTCCAGTCGGTGGCCAGGTGGACGATATAGGTAGCGCCAAAACCGATCATGACACCGATCAGACCGCCGGAAAGGCTGAGCACGATGGCCTCGATGAGAAACTGCACCAGGATATCGCGGCTGCGGGCGCCGACGGCCATGCGGATACCGATCTCGTGGGTGCGTTCGGTGACCGAGACCAGCATGATGTTCATGATGCCGATGCCGCCCACCAACAGGGAAATGCTGGCGATGGAGGCCAGCAGGATGGTCAGGACACGGGTGGTCTCCTGGGCGGTAGAAGCGATGTCGGTCTGGTTGCGCACGGTGAAATCAGCGTCCTCGCCCTCGGCTAGTTTGTGGGATTCGCGCATAATGGAGGTGATCTCGGCCTGGGCTTGTTCCATCTGATTCAGGGAAGCGGCCCGGGCCAATATCTGGTGGATATGCGGTTGGCCGCTCAAGCGGTAATAAACGGTGGAATAAGGGGCGATGATCACGTCGTCCTGGTCCTGGCCGAAGGCGCTCTGGCCTCTTTCTTTTAATACGCCGATGACCCTGAAAGGGACGTTGCGCAGGCGGAGCTGCTGGCCGACGGGATCTTCGTTGGCGAAAAGGTTTTTCACTAAGGTCTGGCCGATGACGCAGATCTTGCTCTGGGCGCGAATGTCGTTGGCCGTGAAAAAATCACCGGAACTCAATTTCCAGTCACGGATGGCCAGGTAACCTTCGGAAACGCCGTAAACAGAGGAATTCCAATTGCCGCTGCCGCCGATGACCTGGACGCCGCTGCGCACCACCGGCGAGATAGCCTCCAGCAGGGTGCTGTTTTTCTTGAGCCACTCCACGTCGTCGAGGGTCAATCGCACACCCTGGTCTGAACCCATGTGTACGCCCCGCTGCTGACTCGAGCCGGGGAATACCATGATCAGGTTGGTGCCCATGCTGGAAATCTGGTTCTGGATGCGTTGTTCGGCTCCCTTGCCGATGGCCACCATGACGATCACGGCGCCGACGCCGATGATGATGCCCAGCATGGTGAGCAGGGTGCGCAGCTTGTTCTTGACGATCGACTTGAAAGCCACCTTGATCAGATTTTTCCATTTCATGAGGGAACTCCTTGGCCGGCGAAAGTTTTCCATTGGCCGGTTTCCAGGTCCTTGGCGGCGTCATGGGGCTGCGAAAGCGCCTGGTCGCGGATGATCAATCCATCGCGGAATTCGATGACGCGGCGGCAGTAGTCGGCGAGGTCGTGTTCGTGGGTGACCAGGATGATGGTGATGCCCTGGCAGTTCAGTTCCTGGAAAGTGGCCATGATCTCGATGCTGGTGCGGGTATCGAGGTTGCCGGTGGGTTCGTCGGCCAGGATGATGGCCGGCTGATTGACCAGGGCGCGGGCGATGGCCACCCGTTGCTGCTGGCCGCCGGAAAGCTGGTTGGGATAATGATGGGCCCGATCTGTCAGGCCCACCCGTTCCAGCGCCTGGCTGGTAAGCAGGCCGATATCCTGGTTTGGGACGTTGCGCGTGTACAACAGCGGCAATTCCACGTTTTCAAAGGCAGTGGTCCGGGCCAGGAGGTTGAAGCCCTGGAACACGAAACCGATCTTGCGGTTGCGGATGTCGGCCAGTTGGTCACGGTCCAGGTCATTGACATGGATGCCGTCCAGGAAATAATCGCCGCTGCTCGGATAGTCCAGGCAGCCGAAAATGTTCAGCATGGTCGATTTCCCCGATCCGGAAGCGCCCATGATCGCCACCATTTCGCCGGTGTTGATGGCCAGGTTGATGCCCTTCAATGCTTCCACCTGAACTTCGCCGCTGTCGTAAATTTTTGTCACCCCCTCGGTGCGGATGACGGCTTCTTTGCTGTTCATGTTCCTTTCCTTGAGCGGATCATAGTATGCGCATGCGCCGCGGTCCCGGCGCGGCCTGTTCCTCGGCTGAAAGTGTGATACTCTTGATTACTTCCGTACCTTCCTCGATCTCTCCGGAAACGATTTCGGTCATCTGTCCGTCGCTGATCCCGGTCTTGATGCGGACGGCCTTCGGCATGCCGGAAGGGTCAAGAACCCATAGCGTGGCGATGTCCTTGGGTCTTTTTCCCATGCCGTTCCCAGCGAATCCCGGCAAGCTGCCGCCGCTGGGCGCAGCCGCTGTGGCGGACTTTCCGCCCGGGGATTTTTCGCTGCCGCTACCCGTTCTTGCTGCGAATTCCTTCATCAGTTCCGCTACCATCTCCTGGCTGGGTTTCAAGCGCAAGGCAGCGTTGGCCACGCGCAGAACGCTTTTAGCCTGGCCGATCAGAAAATCGATGGTGGCGGTCATACCGGGAAGGAGCAGTCTTTCATTGTTGGCTACGTTGATGACCACGGTATAATTGACCACGTTGTTCACCGAGGTCGGTTCCAGGCGGATCTGGCTGACCCGGCCTGAAAACTTTCTGTCGGTCTGGGCCTGGACGGTGAAGCGCACTTCCTGGCCTTCCTTGATCTGGCCGATATCGCTTTCGTCGACGTTGGCCAGTATCTGCATTTTGGAAAGGTCGTTGGCGATCAAAAACAAGGTGGGAGAAGAGAAACTGGCGGCCACGGTCTGGCCGACATCTATGTTGCGGGCGATTACCAAGCCGTCGATGGGGGCGTAAATGGAGGCATAGCTGAGGTTGATCCGTGTCCGTTCCAGGCTCGATTGCGAGGCCTTCATATTGGCTTGCGCCAATTCTAAATTGACCTGCGCCTGTTCCAGGTCATTCTTGGTTTTGATGCTTTCCTTGAACAGGTATTGCATGCGCTCCAGGTCCTGCTTGCTTTGCTTCAGCTGGGCCTTGCTGCGATCATAGGAGGACTCGGCTTCCGACACGGCCATGAGCAGGGAAGAGGTGTCGAGCATGGCAAGCAGCTCGCCCTTCTTCACGATCTTGTTGAAATCGGTGTAGATCTTGGCGATGCGCCCCGAAACCTGGGTGCCCACCTGGACCGTGGTCACTGCGCCTAGCGTGCCGGTGCTTGACACCACGGCCTCCAGATCGCCTCGGTCGATCTCGACCATTGTATATCTGCCTGCGGTTTCTTTTCCATTGCGGGTGAGAAACCAGACCAGCGCTGCGACCAGCACCATGACCATTATGCTAATGACAAATTTTTTCTTATTGCTCTTCATGACCATTGCTTTCCTCCTGGGTTAGTTTCATTATAACCGTTTATTCTGGTAAATCGCTGTTACGTTGCCCGAGCAAAAAATGTTTTTATATTAGCTATAACAAATTTAATAGCTTTTTCTTGCATTTTCATGATTGATTTTTATTTTTTTTGCGGATACCATTCCCTGGGAGATCAATATGAAATGGATTGACTGGAAATCCGAAGACGCAGGCCTGATCCGCCGGGTGGATGCCTTGGATCTGTTCAGGTTTTTTGTCCTTTTTTTCATGATCCAGGGGCATTTGTTCCGCGCCTACCTAATGCCGGCCATTCGCCAGGAGTACTGGTACAAAATTCACGAGGTGCTTCACGGTTTTGTTGCCCCCGGTTTTTTATTCGCCGCCGGCTTTGCCGCTTTCCTCTCCTTTCACAATAAGCGCCAGAATTACATCCATTTGGACAGAGCTTTTTTCAAGCGCCTGCGCCGCATCCTGTTCGTTATCGCTGTCGGTTACTGGATTCACCTGCCGCTCCTCTCGTTACGCAAAACAATACGATTTCTACGCATGGGCAAAGCCGATGACTTCCTGCGGGTGGACATCCTGCAATGCATCGGCGTCGCGCTTTTGTTCTTCACCCTGCTGGCCGTGCTGCTAAAAAATGAAAAGATCGTCGTCCTATTTTCGGCTCTGGCCGGAGTACTTTTCTTCCTGCTGCCCGAAACAGTGAAGGGCATCCGCCTGCATGCGGTCATTGATCCCTATTTAAGATACGATATCTCCATGTTTCCGATCTTTCCCTGGGCCGGATTCCTGTGCATTGGCATCGTCACGGCCTATATATTTTCCTTACTAAAAAAAGAGGTTTTTTTCAAGCTGCTTCTGTTGTCGGGCATTCTGATCTTTCCCTGGTTTTTTATCTTGTCCGGCAAATTGCATTTCAAAACCGCACTCACACTGATCGGCAACCTGAACAAGGCGGCTGGGATCTTCCTGCTGCTGTGGATTTCCTACTGGCTGCTGCGGCGCTTTGACGGCCGGTTTTTGCGGCTATTGAAAAGGGCGGGGACCGAATCTCTGTTCGTGTACGTGCTGCATCTTTTCATCATCTTCAATTCCATTTTTCGCCCGGGGCTAAAAGCACTTTTTCAAAATTCCTTGAATGTGCTGCAGGCGCTGTTTTTATTTTTTATCGTGCAGTTGGTGGTCTTTGCCGCTTCCCTTCTATACAACTACATGAAGGAAAAACAGCCGTTCTGGTGGCGGCTGGGATTCAACGCCTTCTGGCTGATATTTTTCGTAATTTTTGCGATCAAACCACATTGATCTCGCCCGGACAACTGGCAGGCACCCGCAACAACCGTCAGGCAGCACTTTGATTTCCTTTTTGTTAGTGATATAATATTCACTTCAGGAGGTCCAAATGAAAAAAGTTCTGCTCATCGTGGCGCTGGCCATTTTTTTGTCTGTTTCTCTTTTTGCCCAGTCCGGTGTGTCCGGCAAAGGAAAAATTAAGGGCATCGTGCTTGACGAAAGCGGCAAGCCATTGGCAGGCGTGACGATAAAACTTTTTTCGCTCAGGTCCCAGGCATATTTCCAGCCCAATCCCAAAACCGACAGCGAAGGCAGATGGAAGGCCATTTATTTGCGCGGCGGCTCCTGGAATATCGATTTTGAAAAAGCGGGCTATGAAACCAAGAAGATCAGTTACGGGGTGGACGAAACACCTGGAGCCAAGCAGCCGGAAATCGAGGTCAAGCTGACAAAAATCGAAGGCATTGCCCTGACCGATTCCATTGTCAGCGAACTGGAAAAAGGAAATTTGCTGTTCTTGCAAAAGAAGTACCAGGAAGCCATGCTGGCTTATGATGATATTTTAAAGAAAAATCCCGATGTGTTCATCATTTATAAAAATATCGGCAACTGTTATTTTGCCTTGGAAAAGTATGACCGGGCCGTGGAGTTTTACCAGAAACTCTTTGAAAAGCAGCCCAAGAGTGCCGAGATCATGACCCTGATCGGCAATTCCTATGTCAATGCCAAGAACATGGAAAAGGCGATGGAATGGTACGGGAAGATCCCTTTTGAAGAGATCAAGGATGCCGATACCCTTTACAATATCGGCGCCAATTTAACCAACAACAACAAGAACGATCTGGCTTTGAAATATTTTAAAAGGTCGGTGGAAGTGGACGCTGATTTTGCCGAAGGTTATTATCAGCTGGGCATGACCCACACCGCGTTGAACCAGATACCCGAAGCCCTGAAAGCCTTGAAAAAATTTATGGAACTGGCGCCCGACTCTCCCAATCTTGGAACGGCCAAGGCCATTATTGATGCTTTTTCGAAGGTGAAATAAGGGTATCGTCGCGACGGATCCATGATGGTGCGCATGCCCTGGCGGTCAAATTTACTATTGTTGGCCCTTTTTGCTGCCTTTGCATCCTTACTTTATCCGGCTCAGGAAAAAATCCGCCAACAGGATTTTAATGTTCTGCTGATCACCATCGATACCCTGCGTTTCGACCGGGTCGGTATTCTGGATTCCCGCCATGTCAAAACTCCGAACCTGGATGCCCTGGCCAAAAAATCCTTGATATTCAGCCGGGCTTTCGCCCATAACCCGGTCACGCTTCCTTCACACGCCAATATCCTGACCGGGACAACCCCATTGTACCATGGCATCAGTGACAACACCGGCTTTAAACTGGATAGAAAATTTCTGACCATCCCGAAATACCTGCAGCGCCAGGGCTACCGCACCGCCGCTTTTATCGGTGCCTTTCCCCTGGATTCCCGTTTCGGTTTGGATCAGGGTTTTGACCTATATGACGATTACTACGGCACCCACAACGATCTTGAATTATTCTTCGTGGAAAGACCGGCGGAAAAAGTGATCGCCCCGGCCATGGTTTGGATCGGCAAGCATTCTCAGAAATGGTTCGCTTGGATCCACCTGTTCGATCCCCATCAGCCCTATCTTCCTCCGTCACCGTACAAGGAAAAATACGCGGCTGACCTTTATTCAGGAGAAGTGGCCTATGTGGATGCCCAATTGGGCGTGCTGTTCGATTTTTTACAAAAAAAACGCCTGTTGGAAAAGACCGTGATTATCCTGACCGCCGATCATGGGGAAGCATTGGGTGAAAAGGGAGAAGAAACCCACTCTTATTTCGCTTATAACAACACAATTCATGTTCCCCTTTTTGTCCTTATCCCTGGACGCAAACCGGAAACATTCGTCAAGAATGTTTGTCACGCGGATATTTTTCCGACCGTCTGCTCCGCCCTGGGCTTGAAAAGCCCGCCCGGCTTGCAGGGCGAGTCCCTGCTTGATATTCTGGCCGCGGGAGACCGGAAAAACCCGGAAATCTATTTCGAATCTCTGACCGCATACCTGAACCGCGACTGGGCGCCTTTGCGGGGAATGATTTCCGGAAACAGCAAATTCATCGACCTGCCGATCAAGGAAGTATACGACCTGAAAAGCGATTTCAGTGAAATGAACAATTTGGCTGGCAGCAGTAAAATAGGACAATTGAAAGATTCACTGAACCGGCTGATCAAAAGATTGAAGAGCCGGCTTGCACCCGGTCGGGAAAACCGCATAGACCCGGAAGTGCAAAAGCGCCTGAAATCGCTGGGATACATTTCCGAAAGCCGGCCCGAGCAGCGGAAAAAACAATATAACGAACAGGATGATCTAAAAACCCTGCTGCCGCTGCAGAACAAGATGCTCTCTGGCGTCGCCTTATTCCATACCGGAGATCTTTCGGGCGCGGAAAAGATGATCCGCGAAGTGATTGCCGCCAGCCCGAGTTTCATCCTGGCCTACAAGCACCTGTCTTCTATGTATAGGGAAACGGGAAAAACAGTATTGGCCATAGCCATATTGGAACAGGGATTGGAAAAAAACCCCGGCGATATACGCTTGTTGTCCAAGCTGGGAATCGTGCTGGCCGATAGCGGCAAGTGGCAAAGGGCCGTCTCCATTCTTGAACTGTGCATCCGCCAGGAGGATTTCGACCCGGATAATTTCAATTTTCTCGGCATCGCCTATTACCAGGGAGGCGATTTCGCCAAGGCGCTGCAAAACTACGGCCGTGCCCTGGAGTTGGACCGCAACAATGCTTCCGTATACAACAACATCGGCAGCGTGCATCTGCAGATTTTTCTGCGTGGCCGCGACCGGCAGGCCTTCGCCCTGGCCGAGATGAATTTCAAGAAAGCGCTGGAGATCGACCCCAAAATGTTCGCTGCTTGCAACGGCCTGGGCGCTGCCTACAAGAAAGTCGGCCGCAATGCCGAGGCCATCGCCTACTGGCGGCAGGCCCTGGCCATCAAACCTGATTACGACTTGCCGCTGGTCAACCTGGGTATCACCCTGTTGGAGGAAGGTCGCGCCGACGAGGCCCTGGATTGTTTTTTGAATTACCGTGAAAAGTTTTCTCATAAAATTCCCGTGGCTGAGAGAGCACGTGTTGATCGTCTGATCGTTGAGGCCAGGGCCAAACTCGAGCCCACAGGGTAGAAAAATAGCTTTTTTTAAGGTATAATTATCCTTAAAAATATTAGGAGGCGTTATGCGAAAATTCATATTGGCTGCGGCTTGGCTGTCAATGATATTTATCCTGGGTCTGACCTTGTCCGCTCAGGAGGCAATGAAAAATCCCATTCCGGAAAGCGTGCAAAACAGTCTTGACGGACTGCAGAAAACCAGGATGGCCAATGGTGTATTCAATATCCAGTACAAAAACGCCTATTTCTGGGCTTTGGAAAAAGCCGTTTACGTGAACTTGGTGTTCAGCGCCGACCTGGAAGGCGACATGGCGGAATTGAAGAGCCAGCTGAAAAAACAATACGACGAAAAAGTCGCCGTGGAAGTAAAAAAACTTGAAGAAATAAATAAAAAAATAAGGAAAGAGGAAGACAAGAAGAAATGGGAACCGCCGGCCCTGATTTATCCGGACGCATTCCATAACCTGTACATGCGGGTGCTCCTGGGCAGCCATGTCGTTCAGGAATACCGGGCGCAGGTCCCGGTAGACGGCCAAGCGGCGCTGTATTATTCGTTCGGCACCATTTTGGCACCGGGTGAGTACGACGTACTTTTAAATATCAACCGTTTCGACAATTCCAGGGACGGCACCCAGATCATCAAATTACAAGTACCGGAACTGACGCTTACTGAAATCACCAAACCCAGGAAGGACCTGCAGATTTCCACGCCGGTATTTTTTACGGAAGTGAAGCGCTTGCTGCAGCCGGAAACAAGATTCACCGTGGTCAAGAACAAGTACGAGAACGGCCCTGCCCAGCTCGATTTTTATCCCTGCTCCAATTCCTTCAAAACCAGCGACAAGCCGACCCTGGCGTTTTTCATTTTGGGTGCGGTGGCGGTCCAAAGCGCCGAGCCATGGAATATAGCGGCCAATATCGAGATCCGTAGCGGCATGGAACGCGTGGCCAAATTCGAGGAACTCAAACTGAGCAACCCTTATTTTTATCAGCCCATTGAATTCATCAAAAAAGACCAAGACGTAGCCAGCCCCCTGCCGGTTGGAGATTACACGCTGGCCGTGGAACTGAAGGATAAAAACCAGGGTGATCAAGCCAAAGGAGTTTTCGAGATCGCTTTTAAAATAGTTGAATAGCTTGCCGAACCTCAAGCACAGGTGACCCTTGAGTGATATAGGTCCTGCGGTTGCGTCCGGAATGTCGGAGCCGTTCAGGATGCGCTGAAAAAAATGAAACGCAAAGAGATTGTCCTGATCAAAGAGACCAAGCAGAACGAGTTCGTCAAAAAGATCATGGACGCCATCGCGCCGTTTTTGGCGATTCGTTCCGGCGACCGGGTGGCCATCAAGATCAACCTTTCGGGTTCCAAGGAGATCTACGCCAATACTCATTACGAAACCGTGGAATCTCTGATACATTACCTGCGGGAAAAATACGGCATCACTCAAATTACCGTGGTCGAAGGTTCCGATGGGGCTTATTTTTCTGCAAAGACTACCTGGGATATTTTTTACAAATTCAAATACAAGGAAGTCGAACGGCAGGGCGCGCAGCTGTGTGATCTGGATGAGCTGCCCCATGATCAAATCCTCCAGGTCGAAACCATCAGCGGGCTCCAGGAAGTGAATTTCTGCCGCTTCCCGGCTGATTACCTGATCTCGGTGGTACCGCCCAAGACGCACAACATTTTTCCGGTTTCGCTCTCCATTCCCAACCTGATCGGGTTCGTCAAGCCGGAACAGCGGGTGCTCATGTTCGGGGCTTCGGCCCAGGAGATGAAGCGCATCAATTTTTTTCAAAGCGAAAAGTACTTTCAACTGCTGCATCTGGCCAACCGCAATTTTGTAGCCTTGCTGAAGCAGATCCAGCCCTCTCTCGTGCTTATCGACGGTCTGTACGGCATGGAGGGCAAGGGGCCAATCAAGGGCAGCCCGGTATTTCACGGCTTCGCCATCGCTTCCGAGGACGCAGTGGTTGCTGACGCCCTGGCCACTCACATCATGGGCTTCAACCCCGACGATTTGCCCTACCTGGATTTGGCCTTCCATGAAGGGCTGGGCAACAACCGCTGGCAGAACATTATCGGCATGGATCCCCAACAAGTGAAATTCCCCTACCGACCGCACCCGCTGTTCCAAAGGCAGCGCAAGTGGCGCGAGGCGAAAAGCCGAGTTCAGGGGCATGGAGAGAAACACCCGCAAAAACAGCCGCCAAGCCATGAAGAAATTAATCCTGCAAAAGATTAAGGATTTTAAAACCGGGAAGCTTTCCGAAAAGGAATTGTTCCTTTTTTTACAAAATTTCCCCTTCAGCAACGATCCGCACCTCAAGCTCGATTTCCAGCGCAAGCTGCGCCGGGGCATCCCCGAGGTCATTTTCGGACAGGGCAAGAGTGTGGAACAGTTGCGCCGCATTGTTAAAAAATTCACTGAAGTCGGCGAGGAGATGCTGATTACCCGCGTCGACGCCGAGCGCTACGCAGCGCTGAAAAATGATTTCTCCCATCTGAATTATCATGCCGCGGCCCGCATCATCACCTCGGACCGCCAAGCCAAGACCGTGAACAAGGGGAAAATACTGGTCCTGTCGGCCGGTGCCTCCGACGAAAAAGTTGCTGAGGAGGCTTATATCACTTCCCTTTACCTGGGCAATAAAACTGAAAAGGAATACGATGTGGGCGTCGCCTGCCTGGCCCGGGTCCTGAGCCTGCAAAAAAAATTTAATGCTTACTCGGTGATCATCGCCGTGGCCGGCATGGAGGGGGCCCTGCCCTCGGTCGTGGCCGGGCTGACCTCCACGCCGATCATCGCCGTCCCGACCTCGGTCGGCTACGGCAGCAATTTTGGCGGCCTGTCGGCCCTGCTCTCCATGCTAAATTCCTGCGCCGGCGGCATTTCGGTGGTCAACATCGACAACGGCTTCGGCGCCGCCTACCAGGCCACGCTGATCAACCAGAAACTTTCCTGATATTTTCGATAAACAAGTTGATTTTATCCAGATGGGTGCCGGGCCAGTAGATTTTTTGGCAACTTTGGCAACGCTGAAAAATGGTTTGAGTACGAAAGACGTAAGGCGGGACAAGATCCTTGATCAGAGCCTTGTCGATCTGCGCAAGCTCGCCGTTGCACAGTGAACAGCGCGGCGGCAGGGCGAAGCCTTGCAGTTGGAATGCAGCAACGATGTCCTCAAGCTGCCGGCGAGGGTAAATAGCTTCGACCAGGCGGCTGCCACCGACGGGCATGGACTTGTGCAGCGCCACGTCCTTGGTCAGTAGAACACGGTGTTCTTTAAGGCATAGCTGCTTTAAAACGTCATCGCCGGCGCGGTTGTTATAGAAGGTGTCGAAACCGAGCATGCGCAGCCACCTGGCCGTACGGCCCAACATGACGTCGCAAGCAAAAAGGGGAGGAAGGGGCATCGGGTGATGGGGTAGGGGCACGGCGCGTTTATCCCCGCATGGGGACCGTGCCCCTACACATGCTTAATATTCCTTATCGGAAGAAGCGCGCACGGCGCGGTTGTGGGCCCAGCTCCTGACCTTCTTGATCTGTTCTTCCATGGTGGTGGCCAGCGGCACCGAATTACCGAAAATGACGAAAAGATCGTCTTCGCTCAACTTGCGGTTTTCGGCAAAGGCCTCGTACATGCCGGAGATGATCGCCTGTTCAATCTCCGATCCCGACCAGTTCTTGGTGATCTGGGCCAGTTGCGGGATATTGAATTTACTCAAATCGTTTTCTCTCTTGGTCAGGTGGATAGTAAAAATTTCCTCCCTTTCCTTGCGCGTGGGCAGGTCGATAAAAAAGATCTGGTCGAAGCGGCCGCGGCGCAGCAATTCGGCCGGCAGCAGGTCAATGCGATTGGCGGTGGCGGCGATGAATATTTCCGAGGTGTGTTCCTGCATCCAGGTGAGAAAATATCCCAGGATGCGCGAGGACGAACCGTCTGTTTGCTTGTCGCTGATGCCGCTTTCTATCTCGTCGATCCAGAGCACGGCCGGGGCCACTGAATCCATGGTTTTGAGGGAGCGGGCGAATACTTCTTCCGGCGCCCCGGCGATGCCGGAATAGACCAGGTTCATGTCCATGCGGAACAGGGGCAGGTTCCATAGCGTGGCGATGATCTTGGAAGCCAGGCTCTTGCCGCAGCCGGTGACGCCCATGGTCAGGATGCCCTTGGGCTTGTCCAGGCCGAATTCGCGCGCTTCCTTGGAAAAAGCTTTTTTTCTTTTCATCAGCCAATCCTTCAGCTTGTCCAGCCCGCCCATGTCCGCCAGGGTCAGGACAGGGGATAAAAACTCCAGCACGTTTTCCTTCAGGATCAGCTGTTTTTTCTCCAAATGGATCTTTTCGATCAAACCGATATGAATGCGCGGCTGTCCCTGGAACGCCTTCATATAGGCCTTGTACGCTTCATCAAGCGTCAAACCCTGGACGGCGGTGACAAAGTTTATTTTTTCTTCCCCACTAAGCTGAACCTGGATCCCGGCTTTTTCCATGGATTCCAGGAATTTTGCGCAGAGATTTTCCAGTTCTTCGTAATCGGGGAGTTCAAAGTGGATGATGTCGATTTCTTTTTTCAGGCTGGTCGGCAGGTAATCATCGGGCGAGAGCAGGAAAAGAAATTTTTTGCTGTTCTTGAAATGCAGATAGCATTCGCGGATCTTGCGAATGAGGCCGGGGGAGTGGCGCAGCCGGGAGTTCAGGTCCTTAAAGACAAAGAACGCCGCTTCATTGGCGGCAAGGGCAATATCCAATGCCGCCGCCGGCTCTTTGCTGTCCGGGATCCTGGAATCGTTGCGGCTGAGGCCGTTGTGACTCTCCCACGTATAGACGTTCAGGCTTTTTAGGGTCTGCTGGCAGAGTTTTTTCAAAAAGCCTTCGATCCGTTTTTCTTCAAAAGAGACGATCTGCACGATCGGCTGCCCGGCGAGCAGTGAATCTTTGATCAGGTTAATGGACTGGTTCATCGGTAACCTCCATCCCGGCAAAACGTTTGATTTTCCATAAGCTCATAGTGGTTTGAGTTTTCAGATCCTGAAATTCAAGGCCCTTTCGATAATGGAAAATTCAGCGGGCAGTTTTTCCCCCATTTCGCCGTCATATTCGATGTGCACTTCGTCGGGAGATTCCACCTTTATGTTACGTGCTTTCAAGATATGAACCTTGGGATTTTTGGCGATGGTTCCGGAATACAAGAGACGGGAATTTGTCAATATTTCGAACTTCTTCATGGATTCGATGAGCACGAGGTCGAAATAACCATCGTCGGGTTCCGCCTGCGGGGCAATGATCATGCCACCGCCGAAGATCCGCCCGTTGGCCACGGCTCCGATCAGGTATTCCCCCTGCAGCTGCTGCTTGTCGTCAATGGTCAGCTTGACGTTTTTGCTGCGGTATTTCATTATGGTGGACAGCAGGCCGCGGAAATAAGTGAAGGCGCCGCGGCGGCTGGACTTAATGTTGGAAATATTGCGGATCACTTCCGCCCCCATGCCGAAATCAGCCACGTTGATGAAATACTGCGACCTGCTTTTTTCAACAGCGCTGCCATAGGTTATTTTTCCGATATCGATTTTTTTATTCGGGGAATTCTTGATGCGTGCGGCCGATTTTTCGAATTCCCTGGGCACTTTCATGAAGCGGATGAAATCCGATCCGGTTCCGGAAGGGATGATGCCCACAGCCGCGTCATCATTGATGACCCGGTCGGATTGAGCGTTGAAAAAACCGTTGCTGATCTCATTCAAAGTGCCGTCGCCGCCGACGCCGATAAGCAGGTCGAACCCTTGCTTGAGCAGTTCCCGGGCGATCTCCGTGGCCTGGCGGGGCTTCTCGGTAAAAATGTACTTGAACTCCCGGAAATGCGAACGGATGGCATGCTTGATCGTTTCCCATCTTTTTTCAGTTTGGCCGCGGGCGGAAAACGGATTGACGATGACATGGACTTTATTCATGTGTACTCCCGGAAGGATGGTGGAATATTTTCCTGGCGATCAGGCCGGCGACCGCCCCGGCGATGATGGAGGCCAGAACGAAGAAAACGACCCCGATAATCATCATGGTTTTGAATTGGCTGCTGGCCATGGAGGAAAGCGAATCTTCCCGCAAAAACGGCGCCAACGATCTCGCTTTTTCAACCATCTGCTCAAACCGTTCCTGGCTGACGCCGATAATGTTCACCAGACTGAGAATGGCGAAGATGCCGCCGCCGGTCAAGCCGCTCAATGCCCCGGCCAGCATGGAATCGCTTCTTCTAAGCTGTTTATTTTCCTTGCAGAGCAGATAGATCGTCAATCCGGCACCCAATGCGATCCAGAGCATGAAAAACAGGTTGAGCAGGTTCAGGCCCGGGAAGATAGACAGTATCCCGGATGCTCCGCCTCCCAAAATAACACTTTTGCCCAGGCCGGATAATGGTTTGGAGTTGCTTTCAAACAAATTATGTACCTAATGGATGATCTCTATGGTTCCAGTGATGTGGGAAGGCAATGTGTCGGTGATGATGGTTTTACCGGTCGGGGTGGTGTATTTGTATATTTTTGTTTTCGCCCGGGCTGCAGATGAAAATGTGGAGCTCATGCCCATCAACGACATGACGCGGCGTATATACTGCTTGGTTTCAGGGTAGGGAGGGACACCGTTGTATTTGTTGACGGCCTCCTCCCCGGCGTTGTAGGCGGCCAGCGTCAGGGGGATGTTGCCTCTATATTTTTCGTAAAGGTATTTCAGGTGCCTCACCCCGGCTTCCATGTTTTCACTGGCGTTATAGCGGTTGATCACGCCATATTGCCGGGCCGTTTCCTTCATCAGCTGCATGATCCCCACGGCGCCTTTAGGGGAAACAGCTAAGGGATTAAAACCTGATTCGGTTTTGGCCACCGCGAAGACCAAATCCTCACGCAACTGGTGTTTTTTGGTTAAAGATTGAATTTTTTCCTTGTAATGTAGGGGAACGGCATGGCTGTGGGCTGCGGACAGGAAGGTGATGCTGCCTTTTTTGGCATCAACCTTGTCCAGGGTGTTGGTAAGGACGATATGGCCGTTCTTGTCCTGGCGGACGACCAGTCCGGCGAAAAGGCTGGCGCCGATGAGCCAGGCGGCGCAAAAAATAGTTATTTTAAGCTTCATTGTGGTCAGTTAGAACTTGGTCGATCTTTTTCTTAAGCCCCTCCGGGTCGGCGATCGGTTCACCGCCTGCTTGGGCAAAATCGCTTCTGCCACCGCCTTTTCCGTTGATCATTGGGGCTACCTTGCTAATGATTATATTCGCATTGAATTTCTCTGTCAAGTCCTTGAAAACCGAAACCACGATATGGGACTTACCGTCGTTATTAGCATAGAGGACGGCAATGCCCCGAATCCTGTTCTTGATTTCATCGGCTAGTTCGCTGAGTTGCTGGCGGTCGGTGCAACCCAGGGAAGCGATCACGACCTGGACTTGATCGATCAACCGGGTGTTTTTGAGCAAGCCGTCAATATCCACTTCCTGGGCGGGCTTACTTTTTTTTAGCTGTTTTTCGTTTTCCTTGGCGCTTGCTTGCAAGCTTTTCAGGAAAGCCAGAACGCCCTCGGCTTTCTGGCTGAAATGACCGAGCACCTGCTCCAAAACGACGAGGTTTTTTTGGATATGGAGATAAGCTGCTTCTCCGGCCAGGGCTTCAATCCTGCGGATTCCTGAAGATATCGAACTTTCAGCGGTGATTTTTAAGATACCGATCTCGCCGCTGGAATGCAGATGGGTGCCGCCGCACAGTTCCCGGGAAAAGTTGCCCATGGAAACCACGCGTACAGTATCGCCGTATTTTTCTTCGAAAATGGCAATCGCCCCGGTGCCGATGGCCTCCTCATAGCTTTGCGTTTGCCGGGAAATGGGGATATTTTCCCTGATTTTATCGTTGATGGCGTGTTCGATTTTTTCTAACTCGTCGCCGCTCAGGGCGTTGAAGTGGGTAAAATCGAAACGCAGCTTGTCCGGGCCGACCCGCGAACCCGACTGTTTGACATGCAAACCCAGCACTTCACGCAAAGCGGCATGCAGCATATGGGTGGCGGAATGGTGGATGGCGATCTGTTGGCGGCGGGCCCGGTCCACTTCCAGCCAGGCACGATCATTGACTTGCAGGCTGCCTTTTTGGACCAGCACCTCGTGCAGGATCGCCCCTGAAGGTGCTTTCTTTGTATCGACCACCGAAAAAAATGCCTCATTGTTTTTTCCGCAGCCGCTGTCGCCTACCTGGCCGCCGCTTTCGGCATAAAACGGGGTGCGATCGAATACCAGGATACCTTTTTCATTTTCGCTGATGCTGGCGGTTGCCTTGCCATCCACATAGATCGCCTGCAATTGGGCCTCGGCCTGCAACTCTTCATATCCTACGAATTCGCTTTGCCAGCGGCTGATATTCTTTAAAACGCTGATCTCTTTACGTTTTTTCTGAAGGCTGACGCGGGAACGTTCTTTCTGGCTTTTTAATTCGCGCTGGAAAGCGTCGAAGTCGATGCCGATGTCTTTTTCCATGGCCAGGTCGCGGGCGAAATCCAAGGGAAAACCGTAGGTGTCCGCAAGCCGGAACAGGTCCTTCCCGGCGAGCAGCGGCTGTTTTTTTGCGATGGTTTCCTGCAGCAGTTCGTCAAAAATTTTTAGGCCGTTGACTAGGGTACGGTTGAAGCGGTCTTCTTCCACGGCGATCACCTTGCTGATGAAATCCCGGTTTTGTTCGAGTTCCGGATAAAACGGCTTCATCACTTCGCTGACCTGGCCGCTGAGCCTGTGCAAGAAACTTCCCTGCAAGTTCAGTGATTTTCCATGCTTGACCGCCCGGCGTAGGATGCGGCGCAGGACGTAGCCACGGCCATCGTTGGCCGGCATGATGCCGTCGGCGATGAGAAAGGTCAAGGCACGGATATGATCGGCCACAACATGCAGATCCACTTGCCAGGCCGGATCCTTGCGGTCGACCCCGGCTAGCTCGGCTGTGCATTCGATGATCGGCAGGAAAAGATCGGTCTGGTAGTTGCTTGCCACTCCCTGCAGGATGGCGGTTAGCCGTTCCATGCCCATGCCGGTGTCGATGGACGGGGCGGGCAGGGGCTGCAAACTGCCGCTCTTGTCGCGGTTGTACTGCATGAACACCAAATTCCATATCTCGACAAAACGGCGGTTGCCGTCGAAAAATTCCTCGGGGCCGAATTCCGGGCCGCGGTCATAATGGATCTCAGAACAAGGGCCACAGGGGCCGGTTTCGCCCATCTGCCAGAAATTGTCTTTTTCACCCAGGCGATGGATTTTTTGTGATGGTACGCCGATCTCTTCCTGCCAGATGCGGAAAGCCTCGTCATCATCCTGAAAAACGGTCACCCAAAGCCGTTCGGGTGGCAAATGAAAATTCACGGTCAGCAACTCCCAGGCGTAGGCGATGGCCTTTTCCTTGAAATAGTCCCCGAAGGAAAAATTGCCGAGCATTTCAAAAAAGGTGTGGTGGAAATCGGTTTTGCCGACTTCGTCGAAGTCATTATGCTTGCCCGATACGCGCATGCATTTCTGAATACTGATCGCGCGGCGGTATTTCCTTTTTTCTTCCTGCAGAAAAACGCCCTTGAACTGGTTCATGCCGGCGTTGGTGAACAACAGGCTGGGGTCCTTGGCTGGGATCAGAGGTGAGGACAATACCCGCTGATGATCTTTTTTGGCGAAAAAATCGAAAAAGATGCGGCGGATTTCAAAATTGCTCAACTTCATTCAATTTCAAGCAGATGGTGATCAGGGTTCAGCTCTTCCGGAAACTTTTCCGGCTGGTCGCCGCCGATCTCGGACATTCGTTTTTCCATTTCCTCCATGGACATGTCTTTGGCGCTCTGGACCCCGATCTTTTTCAGCTTGAATTCATCGGGATTGCTGGCCCATTTCAGGGCTTCATCAAAGGAAATGAAGTTTTTCGTGTATAGGTAATATAGCGACTGGTCAAAGGTCTGCATGCCGTATTGCGAGACACCTTGGGCAATGGCTTCCTTGATCAGTTTGGTCTTTTCCTGGGTTACGATGCAGTCCTGGATGAAGGGCGTGGTGACGAGAATTTCCACTGCCGGTACCCGGCCCTTGTCGTCGGAACGGGGCAGCAGCCTCATGGAGATGATGGATTTGAGCACCGCGGCCAGTTGGATGCGGATCTGTTTCTGGTGATGGGGCGGGAACATGGAAATGATGCGGTTGACTGTTTCCGGCGCGTCTAGGGTGTGGAGGGTGGAAAGGACCAAATGGCCGGTTTCCGCAGCCAGCAGCGCTGTTTCGATGGTTTCTAAATCGCGCATTTCACCGACCAGGATAACGTCGGGGTCCTGGCGCAAGGCGCTGCGCAGGGCCTTGGCAAAATCGTTGGTGTCGGACCCCACCTCGCGTTGGTTGATGATGCTTTTTTTGTCACGGTGCAGGTATTCGATCGGGTCCTCGATGGTGACAATATGCTCGATGCGGTGGATGTTGATGTAATCGATCATGGCGGCCAGGGATGTGGATTTACCGCTGCCCGTTGTCCCGGTTACCAGGACCAGGCCACGCATTTCCTGAGAGACCCTTTCAAGGACCAACGGCAGGTTCAGGTCGGAAATGCTCTTGATCTGGGTGGGGATGACTCTCAGCACCATGCCCACTGCCCCCCTTTGATAAAAGACGTTGCAGCGGAAACGACCGAGGCCGGGGATACTGTAAGCCATGTCGATCTCATGTTCGCGCTTGAATCTCTCTTTTTGTTCGCTGTTCATCATGGCAAATGCCATGGCGATTGTATCCTCGGGCATCAAACGCTTCAGTTCGACAAGCGGGTGCAGGGTGCCGTTGATCCTGACCACGGGATGATTGCCGACCTTGAGATGCAGATCTGAAGCGTACCTTTCCACGCTTATTTTTAATAGATCGTCAATGCTCATTTTCTTCTCCTTTTTCAATTATATTATACAACAATGCAGAAAAAACACAAAGGCGGGATACGGCCATGCGTGTTCTGTTTTTTAGTTTTCCCTTCTGCTATAATTCCAGTCATGAAAACATTGTTGCGCGTGGTTGCCTACGCCCTGTTGCTGGTTTTTTCCGCCTGCAGCGCCAAGGCCGGCATCCGCAGCCAACCGGAGTTTGGACCCCAGGCGGTTGCCCGGGACGGCCTCAGCGTGTTTCAGACCGGAATCGCTTCCTGGTACGGGGATGATTTCAACGGCAAAAAAACGGCCAACGGCGAGATCTATGATATGAACAAACTGACCGCGGCACACCAGAACCTGCCTTTCCACACGCTGGTGGAAGTGGAAAACCTGGAAAACAAAAAAAAGGTTCTGGTGCGGGTTAATGACCGGGGCCCCTTTTTAAAAAACCGCATCATCGACCTTTCCTTGCAGGCGGCGCAGCGGCTGGAAATGGCCGAGCAGGGGACTGCGGAAGTCAAACTCCGCGTGCTGCGCTGGGGAGGAACCGCGTTGGACGGAGAAGCGTCTCCGGAAGACAGCATGGAATGCTACGTTCAGGCCGGTGCCTTTTCCATCAGGGAAAATGCCGAAGACATGCTCCTGACCCTGGGCGAGATCTTTCCTGACCTTTGTTTCAGGATCGCGCTTGAAGACGGCATGTTCAAGATCATTTCAGCGAAATTGACCGCTGCCCCAGACTGCCGTGAGGTTATTAAAAAACTGGCCGCTTTTCACCTGCAGGGTTTTATCCGGTAGACCGATATTGTTCCGGAAAAATGATCCAACTTGATTGATTTTTTGCGTGGCCGCTTGAATTTTATTTTTATTTAATATACAATTTCCCTAAGATTGAGGGAGCATGTTTTTTTTATGGCGAATGAGAGTGTATAAACGCAAGCAAGGGCAGGTTCGCTAATGGTTGAAGAGCAAAAGCCTGACCTGCCGGTCGATAATACCGACGCGACCGGCGAGAGCGCTCATGCCAAGAAAATCCTGATCGTTGATGACGACAAAGCGGTGCGGGAATCTCTGAATGATTTTTTGGAGTTTCATGGTTTTGCGGTCGCGGCGGTCGAAAGCGCCGCCAAGGCCTTGGAAATTCTAGCGAAATCTGATTTTGACCTGGTCATATCCGACCTGGTCATGCCAAAAATGGACGGAATCTCCCTGATCAAGGCCATTCGCGAATCGGGTAGGGATATCCCGTTCCTGGTCATGACCGGTTTCGCTTCCATCGAGTACGCCGTGGAGTCCATGAAGGCCGGAGCTGCCGATTTCATCACCAAACCCTTGAAATTCGACCATGTCATGCTAATCGTTAACCGCGCCCTAGAAACCTGCAACCTGCGCGAAATGGCAAGAGAAAGGGAATATTACAAGGACCTTTCCAATAGCGACGGTTTGACGCGGATCAGCAATTACCGCCATTTCAGCCAGGTGCTGCAGCTCGAGATCGACCGTCAGCGCCGTTACCACAGGCCGCTGACGCTGTTGATGGTTGATATTGATGATTTAAAAAAAACCAATGATCGCTACGGTCATTTGATCGGCGACCTGGTTCTGATCAAGATCGCCGCCCTGTTGACCGCCGAGATCCGCGGTTTTGATTTTGTTGCCCGTTACGGCGGCGATGAATTCACCGTGATCCTGCCCGAAGTTACCGAAAAAGAAGCGCTGGCCGTGGGCCGCAGGATCATGAGATCTATCGGGCAATATGAATTCAAATCACCTGAAAACGAAGCGATCGGCATGTTGAGCGTCACCATTGGCATCGCCTCTTTTCCAAAGGATGCCACGGCCGGGCAGGAGTTGATCTCCCGGGCCGACCAGGCCATGTATGCCGGGAAAAGTGCCGGGAAAAACTGCATGTGCATTTTTGGCGATGAAAAGAATGTCATTCGCCTGCGCAAACCCACTCCGCAGAACGTACAGATAAAAAAATAAAACCCAGGCTGGATCGACTATTTACCGAGCGTGGCCACCATTACCGCTTTGATTGTGTGGACACGATTTTCGGCCTGGTTGAAAACCTGTGAATGCCGGCTTTCGAATATTTCTTCGCTGACCTCGCAGATGTCAGGAAACTGCTTGGCCAGTGTTGTTTCTGTATTGTGAAAGGCGGGGAGGCAATGCAGGAAAGTGCATTCGGGATTTTCGGTCTTGTCGAACAAGTTGCGATTGATCTGGTAGGGCTTGAGCAGCCAGATTCTTTTGAGGATCTGATCTTCTTCCCCCATGGATGCCCACACGTCGGTGTATACGATGTCGGCGTTTTTCACCCCGTCGCAATAGTCGTCGGTTATGGTGATCTTGGCGCCGCGTTCATGAGCGAATTCCCGGCATTCCTTGACCAGTTCCTTGGCTGGGAACAGGGACTTAGGAGCGACGATGCGAAAATCCATGCCCATTTTGGCGGCGCCGATCATCAGCGAATTGGCCATGTTGTTGCGGCCATCGCCAACATAGACGAAGATGATCCCCTTCAGCCGCCCCTTGACTTCCAGAACGGTCATGAAGTCGGCCAGGACCTGAGTGGGATGGTAGAGATCGGTCAAACCGTTCCAGACCGGGACCCCGGCATATTGCGCTAGCCCCTCCACGGTTTCGTGCTTGAAACCGCGGAACTGGATGCCGTCGAACATGCGGCCCAGTACGCGCGCCGTGTCTTTGACCGTTTCCTTTTTCCCCAGCTGGAGGTCGTCCTTGCCCAGGTATTCGGGGTGGGCGCCTTCATCGACGCAGGCCACCACGAAGGCGCAGCGGGTGCGTGTGGACGGTTTCTCGAATATCAGGGCGATATTTTTCCCTTGCAGATTTTTCCCGCGCAGGCCGGCGTACTTGTCCTGTTTAAGTTTGATTGACAATTGCAGCAGGAAATCGATTTCCTCCGGTGTGTTGTCCTTCATGGATAAAAAGTGTCTTCCTCTCAAGTTGAATGGCATGGTTTACCTCCAATGATCAGGTTCCATATTACCGTAAAAAACGCTTTTTGGCAACCGGTTTGCTGTCTTATTTTCTCAAGGTTGACATGTGAAAAAGTAAATGTTACCATAAACAGCATTAAGGAAGGAGTAATGAGATTTAAGCATGTTTTTAGAGGGATTCTATTTTTATTCAGTATTTTTTTTCTTTTTTCCGTCGTGCAGGTTGAAGGCAATCCTTTATTGGGTTCAGTTGGCAACCTTCCAAACCTGTCAAAAATCACTTGCAAAAAAATTAATGAAACCGCAAAACCAATTGCCCAGAATCAATTGCTTGCAGCGCAGACTTCTTTTATAGGTTTTTTCAGATATCCGGTTGAAGATAAAGTATGGATCCAAGTTTTTGACCATACTGGCTATTATAGGGATCTGAGTTTCATGGGCGGCATTATGATTTTGAATGTCGAGGAGGGTGATTTTTGGAACACCTCTCTCCTTTGCCCGTCAGGGATCACCCTGAATTGGGGGCAAGTCACTTTTTCTGATAATTGTTTTAGGAATCCGGATTGGGAGCCGAATTGTGGATCATCAAATATATTAATATATTATCCACTTGGGGTGCAGTGCATTGATTCCGGCACTTACACTATGAATTTTTATAAGAATGAAATTTTCCTTTTTTCTAAAGCTTTTATTATTGAGCCAAGAATCGCTCCTTTTAAATTGACACCATATGATCAAAGGGATTATCCCGATCATTACGATAACCGTTGTCGTGCGGTGCTAAATGGCGTGGTGAACTATTACAATTGTGATCTGTTGAATTTCATGCTGTTGATGAATCTTTTACCTTCCGATTTGCAATATGAAAATGCCACCATAGCGCAACGAGGGTGCGCGTTGACCTCTGCCGCCATGCTCCTCAAATATCACGGTGTGAATGTGGATCCTCAGACATTGAACCAGTGGCTAAGTCAAAGAATTACAGATTGGGAAATGAGAGGGTATGATCTTGATGGCAATGTGCGTTGGCCTGAAGTAGTAGAATTTGCTCTGCAGCAGAATGTGAACATTAGTTATTTGGGTCGCGACCT
>JAHIKI010000031.1 GCA_018897435.1 Acidobacteriota bacterium
CATGCCGGTCGGGACCAACATCGAGGAAACCGACCGCATCACCAAGTACCTCGAGGAGCAATCGCTCAAGGACCCCAACGTCATCACCACCTTCATTCAGGTCGGCACCAGTGAAATGAGCGCCCAGGACACGGCCAGCGGTACCGGCGCCGCCGGATCCTACGAGTCGATCATCTACGCCTACCTGAAACCCAGCAGCCAAAGAAAGGAATCTGACAAGCAGATCCTGGAGCGCTGGCGCCAATCCTTCCCCACGCTGGAGAACAGCCAGATCACGGCCATAGACATCGCCGGCGCCTCAATGTTCGGTTCCTCGACCAGCCCCATCGAGATCAACTGCTTCGGCCGCGATATGGGCAAACTCGAGGGCATCGCCGAGAGCATCCGCCGCCGCATCGTCGACATTGAAGGCGTTCGCGACGTCAAGGTCTCTCTGGAAAAGAGCAAACCCGAAATCCAGCTGCATATCAAGAAAGAGGAAGCCTCCAAGCTGGGGCTGACGCCATACGAGATCTCCCGCCAGATCGAGACCTATACCATCGGCACCGTGGTGTCGCGCATGTTCGTCGAAGGCGAGGATCGCGACATCCGTGTGCGCCTGAACGAAAGCGACCGCGCCTCCCTGGCGGACCTGAAAAAACTCCCTATCCAGACCACACTGGGAGCCAAAGTTTACCTGTCCCAGGTGGCTGAGATCAGAAACCTCTTCGGGCCGGTGCGCATCGACCGCGAGAACATGGTGCGCAAGGTCACCGTGGGCGCCAACTACCTGGGCAGCAACCTGGGCGGCATCGTCAATGAGATAAAGAAAAAAACCGCGGACATCACAGCGCATCTGCCGCAAGGATATTTCACCGAGATTGCCGGCCAGTACCAGAACATGACCGAGACTTTCACCACCCTGGCTTTTGCCCTGCTGATCGCGCTGGTGTTGGTTTTCGCCGTCATGGCCTCGCTGTACGAAAACCTGAAATTTCCTTTTATCAACATGTTCACCCTGCCCCTGGGCTTTATCGGTGTGGTGGCGCTGCTGGCCGTCACCGGCAAGACCATTAACATGGGCTCGATCATGGGCTTCATCATCCTGGCCGGCATCGCCGTGAACAACGGTATCGTCATGGTCGACTACATCAACCAGCTCATTACAGGCGGCATGGAACGCCTGGAAGCCGTGATCAAGGGAGCGACCACGCGCCTGCGGCCCATTCTAATGACTTCACTGACCACCATGGCCGGCATGGTGCCCATGGCCATGACCACCAAGGAGGGCGGCGAAATGAACTCGCCCATGGCCGTGGCCCTGATCGGCGGCCTGATCGCCTCGACCGTTTTCAACCTGTTCTTCATCCCGGTGCTGTATACCTATTTCGCCAAGATCAAGACGAGCCTAAAATAAACGGTTTTTTGTAGGGGCGGGGCTTGTCCCCGCCCTTTTATTGAATCTGAAATAGGGGAGGGTTTCAAACCCTCCCTTACAATTTCCCCGCTCTTTTTATTAGGATATTTTTTTTTAAGAATGGGCGGGTTTAAAACCCGCTCCTACATTGCCTTGTCTTTTTCTTCCTCGTCACATGTTACGCGTTACGCGTCACTTGTCACGTTAGGTCGTAAGGTTATTTGCCGGAGGGGGGAATCGAACCCCCACGAGGTTGCCCTCCCGGGATTTTAAGTCCCGTGCGTCTGCCAATTCCGCCACCCCGGCCCGATTACCGATGGTAGCATAAGCGCCGGCAGCGGTCAAGGCAGGGTTTTCGCCACTTCCGTCCATCCCGGCATTTTTCTCCCCCGCAGCGACAAATGGCTTGTAACTATGATAAAATAAAAGCCAATGCTGAAAAAAATCATAACTTTGCTCGGGATCGTGCTTTTCATTTCCTGCCAGACCCGCAAACCCGAACTTTTGCCCCCGTCCGGGCCTTATTTTCAATCCCTGAGCATCAAATTCAATTTACACGACGGCGAAAGCAAACAAAACGGCAGGATTCACTGGCGTTTTGATGAGCGCTACGCTAAATTCCTTTTTTTTACCCCGCTCAACCAGGTAGGCCTGGAACTGAATGCCGCCGGTGAAGAAACCGTGCTGCTTAATTTTGCCAAAAAGATATTCTGGAAAGGGGAGTTCGTTTCCCTGCTGCATCAGCTGTGGGGCATCGAACTGACCCTGGATGATTTAAAGCAGATCCTGGTCAAAGGCCTGGTCCCTCAAACCAAACTCGCTGGCAAAGGGATCTCGGTTTTCCTGAAAAAAGACAATAGAACCGGAGCCCCTGAAAGGGCCAGGTTTCGCCTTGGCTCAACCGATCTGACCCTGAGAATTTCCCGACGTGAATTCCGCCCGGGTCAAATCATTCTCATCGATTACAGCGGCCGTTATCAGGCTGCCGATCTCGAAAGCGTGCTGGACGATGATTGAACTGCGATCTTTCGCCAAGATCAACCTGGGATTGGAGATCACCGGCAAAAGGGCGGATGGCTACCATACCTTGCGGACCATATTCCAGACCATAGATTTGAGCGATGTATTGCGGCTGAAGGAAAAGCCGCTGCCCCGCATCACCTTGAAAGGTTCCGACCCTCGCGTGGCCTGGGACGACAGCAACACCATTGCCCGTGCCTGCCGGCTGATCTATGACAACTATCCCCTGCGCAGCGGTTTTGACATCACGGTCAGAAAGAATATCCCTCCAGGGTCGGGTCTGGGAGGCGGCAGCGGCAACGCGGCCGTCATGCTGCTTTTTCTCAACCAGTACTTTAATTTGAACATTCCTTTCGCAGAGTTGAATGAAATGGCGTCAGGTTTGGGGGCCGATGTGCCTTTTTTTCTCCTCGGCGGCACGGTTCTGGGCGAAGGGATAGGGGAGTTACTGACTCCCCTGCCTGCAATCCGCTCCCGGCCCATCGCCTTGTTCATTCCGCCTCAGCTAGTTTCCACCGCGCTGATTTTTTCCCGCTGGCGCTTGACAAAAGCCCTGTTTCCCAGTAAAATAGAACTCTTCCTGAGAAGAAGCGATTTCTCCATTTTAGAAAATGAACTGGAAAATGTTACTTTTGAATTATTTCCGGAAATCAGGGAAATCAAGCGAAAAATGTTGCGAGGAGGATGCGATCTCGTGCAAATGACAGGCAGTGGTTCAGCGGTATTCGCTACCGGCCCGGCAAATAAAATTGCTGCCTTGCCCGGAACTCTGCCCGGCGTGATTCAGACCCGGACCATGACCAGAAAAAATTATCAGGAGCGAATTGGGGTGTGGCCAAGCGGTAAGGCATCGGCCTTTGGAGCCGAGATTCGTAGGTTCGAATCCTACCGCCCCAGAAAAACCCGATGACAAACGAGAATAAATTTCTGATTTTTTCAGGTTCTGCCAATGAAAAACTTGCCGGCGAAATCGCCAGGAACCTGCACCGCACTCTGGGTCAGTCGGTATTGGATGTGTTTTCCGACGGCGAGATCCGTTTTCAGAGCCACGAAAACGTCCGCGGCGCCGATGTATTCATCGTGCAATCACTCTGCGCGGACAGCAATTTCCATATCATGGAGCTGCTGCTGATGGCCGACGCTTTCAAAAGGGCCTCCGCCCGCCGCATCACGGCAGTGATCGCCTATTACGCTTATGCCCGCCAGGACCGCAAGGACAGGCCCAGGGTCGCCATTTCGGCGCGGCTGCTCGCTGATCTGCTGGAGACAGCCGGTTTTTCCCGGGTCCTGACCATTGACCTTCACGCCGCCCAAATCCAGGGTTTTTTCAACATTCCCGTCGACAACCTTATGGCCCTGCCTGTCTTCATTTCCCATTTCAAAAGGATGAAACTGCGGGACCTGGTCATCGTTTCACCCGACGCCGGCGGCGTGGAAAGGGCTCGTTTATTCGCGCGCAAGCTGAACGCCGACCTGGCCATCGCCGATAAAAAAAGGACGGCTCCGAACGTGGCCGAGTTGATGCATATCATCGGTGACGTGGAGAACAAGAACGCCATCATCGTCGACGACATCATTGACACCGCCGGCACCCTGAGCGCGACCATCAATGCCCTGAAAAAGAATGGTGCCAAAAAAGTCTTTGCCGCCTGCACCCACGGTATATTTTCCGGAAATGCCCTGGCCAGGATCAATGAGGCGCCCCTGGAAAAAATATTTGTCACCAACACCATTCCTTTGCACTGCCGTCCGGATGAATGCCAGAAGATCGAAGTGCTTTCCGTATCCAAGCTCTTCGCCGACGCCATTGCCAGTATCCACAAGGAAACTTCCGTTTCGAAATTATTTTTGTAAAAACAAAAGAGGTGAAAATGGAAAATTTGATCACGATCAACGCGGAACTGAGAAAAGAAATAAGCAAGCAGGCCCGCAAGGGGCTGCGGGCCCAGGGCAAGGTCCCGGCCATTCTTTACGGCATCACCGCGGAAAGCATTCCCATCGCGGTGAGCCTGAGCGACATCAAGGGCATCCTGAAATCAGAGAACAAGGAAAACTCGATCCTGCGTATCACCCAGGGCGAAAAATCCAAATTTGACGCCATGATCAAGGATATCCAGTACGATTATTTATCAGACCACATCATCCATGTCGATTTTATCCGCATCGACCTTAACAAGCCCGTGGAAGTCGAAGTGCCCGTGGTGCTCGAAGGCGAACCCATCGGTGTCAAAACCGAGGACGGTCTGCTGGAATTCATTTCCCGCGAAGTGCTGGTGCGCAGCCTGCCCACCAGTATTCCCAAGGAGATCCGCGTGGATATTTCGGCCCTGCATATCGGCCAGTCAATCAAGGTGGAGACCCTGGCCAAAACCGAAGCCTATCAAATCCTCTCTCTGGCCAACACTGTGATCTGCGCCGTGGCCGCCAAAGCCAAGGAAGAGGTTGTTGAGGTGGAAGCAGTCGCTGAAGAAGCCGTTGAAGGCGCTGAAGCCGCTCCGGAAGCCGCCGCCGGCACGGAAAAGGCCAAGGAAACAGACAAAGATAAAGACAAAGACAAAGATAAGGATAAAGACAAAGGCAAAGATAAGGATAAAGACAAAGGGAAAAAGGAGGGATAAATTTTTGTTTTCATCGGTTTGGGTAATCCAGATAAAATATATGAGAAAAGCCCGCACAATGCCGGATTCATGTGCATTGAGGAGATCTGTCGCCGTCACGACATCGCTTTGGCCGGCCTGGGCAGGATCCTGCATTATAAAAAAACGCGCATCTGCGGTCAAGATGTCGTCCTGGCCAAACCCATGACTTATATGAACGAATCCGGACTTGCCGTTCACAAGTTGCAAAAGATGTTCTCGTTCGCTTATTCCGATATGCTGGTGATCTATGATGACATCGACCTACAGCTGGGCAGCATCCGCATCCGCGAAAAGGGGAGCTCCGGTACCCACAAGGGGATGCGCTCGGTGATCCAGCATTGCGGCACCCAGGATTTCCCCCGCCTGCGCATCGGCATTCGCAACCCCGTTCGCAGAACCGCGGACATCATTCGCTATGTATTGAAGCCCCTCAAGGGCCAGTCCTTTGCCAAGCTTCAGGAGGGGGTCGTCAGTGCCGCCGAAGCGGCGCAAATGATTTTGGAAAATGATATTCACGGTACCATGAATATATTCAACAGGAGAAAGAACTCCTTGCTTCTTCAAAAAGAAGAGGCTAAAACATCCACAAGGAGGAAAAATGAATAGCAGGTATGAGATTGGCTTCATCATAACCCCCGAGGTCAATGAGGAAGAAGTCAAAAAAATCATCGAGTCCATCACCGCCACCATCAAGAAAGCCAAGGGCGTTATTGAAAATCTTGATGAATGGGGAAGAAAAAAAATGGCCTTTCCAATTAAAAAAAACCTGGAAGGCTATTACGTGTTCATCCAGACCGAAGTCGACGGCGCGATCATCACTACCCTGGAAAGGCGCCTGAAGCAAATGGAAAAAGTGCTGCGCTTCATCACGCTGCGGCTTGATGACAAGCTGAAGAAATCCAACAAACTGACCAAAAAATGGGCCAAGATCGACAAGATCCGCAAAAAAACCATGGAAAGCCGCAGCGAGGATAGGGAAAGCGAAGATTTTTCAGAGAAAGAGGAGGAATCAGATGCAGATGAGAAGTAGTAGCGGTGACGGCAAACCCCCCAAAAAATATTATTCGGCGCGCAAAAAATACTGCGCATTCTGCAAAGACAAGATCACGCTGATCGATTACAAAAATCACAAAAATCTGGAGAATTTTATTTCCGAGACCGGGCGCATTTTTCCGGCCCGGGTCAGCGGCACCTGCGCCTATCACCAGAAGCAATTGTCCAAAGCCATCAAGAGAGCCCGGCAGATGGCTTTGCTCAGATTCACCGAAGAAAAAAAGAGGATCACATGAAAGTCATATTGACCTCGGATGTCGAAAAAGTCGGCAGCCTGGGAGATATCATCGAAGTGAAAAAGGGCTTTGTCCGCAATTTTCTCATGCCCAGAAAGCTGGCATTGGAAATCACCGCGCACAACGTTGCGCTCATGGAAGGCAAGAAGAAGAAACACCAGAAAAAGCTGGAATTGGAAAAGCTCTCCGCCGTTGAACAAAAACAAAAGCTGGATGGGGTGTCCATCTCCATTAAAAAGAAAGCCGGAGAGAACGATGTGTTGTTCGGTTCGGTCACCACGGCCGAGATCGAAAAAGAACTCGCCGCCATCGGCATCAGCGTGGAAAGAAAGAAAATCCATCTCGAAGAGCCTATCAAAAAGCTGGGTGTTTTCGCCGGCAAGATAAAACTATTCAAAGATGTGGATGCAGAAATCAAGATTGAAGTTTTGAAGGACGGCGAAGAAACTCCGGCTTAACCGCACCCATGGCGCTTGAATTAAACCAGGCTCTGCCCCACGACGAAATAGCCGAAAAAGCTCTGCTGGGGGCGATGCTGATCGACAACCGCTACATCAATCAGGTCTTTGCCGAGATCAGCAGCGAGGATTTTTTTCGCGATGCCCATATCCTGATCGCCCAGGCCGTCCTGCAACTGGTCAACAGCGATTCCGCCGCCGATATCATCACTATTTCCAGTTTTCTGGAAAAAAAGAAAAAACTGCAGTTTGTCGGCGGCCACGCCTTCGTTACCTCCCTGGTTGACGATATCCCGGAAAACCTGGATATCAAGGAATACATCAAGATCGTCAAGGATCGCTCGACGCTGCGCAAGATCATTTTAACCTCGCGGAACATCATTCAGAAAGGCGGGGAACCGGCTGCCGACACCATCAGCCTGCTCAACGAAATGCAGGAAGACATCATCAAGATCTCCGAGGACCGCATTAAAAAAGGGTTTGTTTCCACCGCCGAAATGATCCCCGAGGCCATGGATTTGATCGAGAGGATCCAGAAGGGAGGGGAGAGCCAGGGACTAAAGACCGGTTATTACGATCTCGACGACATCACTTCCGGTTTTCAGAACGGCGACCTGATAGTTTTTGCCGCCCGCCCCTCCATGGGCAAGACGGCGTTGGCGCTGAATATCGCCGTGAACATGGCCATCAAGGAAGAAAAAACCGTGGCTTTCTATTCCATAGAAATGTCGAAGATACAGGTGTTGATGCGCATGATGGCCATCCATGCCAAGGTCAGCATGAGCTCGATCCGCACCGCCAAACCCCACCTGACCAACAAGGAATGGCATGACCTTGAGCTGGCAGCTTCCGAGCTGCAGAAAGCCAAACTGTACATCGACGACTCGGCCTCCCTTTCCATCGTGGAGATGAAGGCCAGGGCCAGGAAACTGAAGGCGGAAAAGAACCTGGACATCATTTTTGTCGACTATCTGCAATTGATCAAAGTATCGGCCGAGAACCTGCGCCGCAGCGACACCCGGGCCCAGGAAGTGGCCGTCATCACCGCCGCCCTGAAGGAATTGGCCAAGGAACTGCAGATCCCGGTGGTGGCCATGGCCCAACTGAACCGCTCCCCGGAAACCAGGGGCGGCAAGAGGGAAAAAGGCCCAAAATATCAGCTTTCCGACCTCAAGGAGAGCGGCTCCATCGAACAGGACGCCGACGTGGTGATATTCATTCACCGTGACGACCAGTTCGACAAGGACTCTGAACGCAAGGGCGAAGCCGACCTGATTGTCGCCAAACAGAGGAACGGCCCGACCGGAAAAATCGTCCTGGCTTTCCTCGACAAATTTACCAAGTTTGCCAATATGGAATACCACGAGAGAGAATAGTGCGGCTGAACAGGATCGGGCAGTCGCTCTTCAATTTTGCCCGCAACAGTGGCGAAATCTTTATTTTGGCTGGCAAGGCGATCGTTTTGATCTTCAGGAGACCGTTCAACTTCCGGCTGATCGAAAGCCACCTGTATCTGGACGGGATCAAATCCATCCCGGTCATTTTTTTGATGGCCGTATTTACGGGCGGCGTTCTGGCCCTGCAGAGCTATTTCGGCTTGCAGCGTTTCGGCGCTGAAGTATTCACAGGATCCCTGGTCGGGGTCAGTCTGACCAAAGAGCTGATCCCGGTGCTGACCGGGCTGATGCTGGCCGGCCGGGTCAGCGCTTCCTACAGCGCCGAGATCGGCACCATGGTGGTCACGGAGCAGGTGGACGCCCTGTTCACCTTCGGGGTCAACCCGGTCAAATACCTGGTCAGCCCACGCGTGATCGCCCTGGTCATCATGACCCCACTGCTCACCCTTTTCGGCGATTTTGTCGGCATCATGGGCGGCAGGCTGGTAGCCGTCCTGGTGGTCCACCAGAATCCCAATTTGTTCGATTCCCAGCTCTTCGTCTCCCTGGAGATCTGGGATGTGCTGTCGGGATTGATCAAGTCCGTTTTTTTCGGGTTGACCATCGCCGTTATCGGCAGCTATTTCGGTTTGAAAACCGAAGGCGGGGCCAAGGGGGTGGGGCAGGCTACCACCACTGCCGTAGTTGTGTCCTCGGTGATCATCCTGGTTTCCGACTTCTTTTGGACCAAGATCCTGCCCTTCAGCCTGCGATGATCGAAATCCGCGATCTTCATAAATCGTTCGCCGATAAAAAGGTGCTGCAGGGGGTGAACCTGGTCATCGAGCCCGGCCAGACAACGACCATTATCGGCGGCAGCGGCAGCGGCAAGAGCGTCCTTTTCAAGCATGTCATCGGCCTGATGAAGCCCGATTCCGGGTCCGTCCTGGTAGACGGCGAGGATATCAGCAAAAGCAGCGAGAAAGACCTGTACCGCATGGTGGACCAGTTCGGCCTGGTCTTTCAGAGCGGGGCTCTTTTCGACTCCATGACCGTCGGCGAAAACGTGGCCTTCGGCATCAAAAACAGGGGCCACATGAAACGCGCGGATATCGAAGCCATCGTCGAGCACAGCCTGGACCAGGTGGGCCTGGCTGATGTTGCGTGCTTGATGCCTGCGGAACTCAGCGGCGGCATGAAAAAAAGGGTGGCCATCGCCAGGGTCATCGCCAAGAAACCGACCATCATCATGTACGACGAGCCCACCACCGGGCTGGATCCGATCATGGCCGACATCATCAACGAGCTGATCATCAAGGTCAGCGGCAACAAGGAGATCACGTCCATCGTCATCACCCATGACATGGTCAGCGCTTACAAGATCTCCGATAAAATTGCGGTTCTCTTCGAAGGGGAGATCATTGAAACCGGCAGTCCTGAGGAGATCCGCAACACCAAAAACGCCGTGGTCCGGCAATTCATCGAAGGCAAGGCCGAAGGA
>JAHIKI010000032.1 GCA_018897435.1 Acidobacteriota bacterium
CACGGATCTTGCCAAAGTAAAGGACCTGATGCTGACCCCCATCGCCGGCGAGACCACCGAGCGCGAACCGTACAACGGTTATTTAATATTCCAGGGCGGCATCCCCGAGGTCGAAGAGTTCATCAAGAAGTTTCATAAATAAAACAGGCATAGCCAACCTTAATATTCGTTATCCAATATATTGAAAATTTATCGTACAATCTTTTAAAGAATTGAGAGGTAATAATTTATGTAAAATTACAAACATCGTTCCCAATTTCCGTTTCGTGAACTGAGCCTATAATGGAAGGCGCTGGGGGTTTTCATCAAATGGAAGCGGAGATGCGATCGCTAGCGTACTGGTGCAATATGGCGCCGATCAGCGTCTGGTAGGGAATTCCTGCTGCAGCGGCTTTTTTCTTGATGCGCTCCAGATCTTGCGGGGTAATGCGAATATTGATGCGATTGGCTTTTTTGAGGGATTCCGCGGCCGCCCGCTGCAACTCTTCCCGTTCCCCGGCAGACATGGTCATGCGCTTCAATTTGCCTGATGCCAGATCCGCCAGGGTTTCTTGCATCTCTTCCAGATCGTCCGTTTTATTCCTGCGCTTCATGTTTTTATCGGTCACCTTTGCCTCCTTTTTTAACCGAAGCAGTCGTCAACATCGATTTATAGATTTTTGTAGCTACCCGGCTGGGAAACAGGGTCTTTAAAAAGATCATGGCATCGATTTCAATATGAGGTACCAGTACGCAATACCCATCATGATCCACAATAAAAATCTTTTGACCCGGGTACTTTTCCGGATTCGAAGTTTCAACCTTGTCCAGCAATTTTCCATTTTGGATATCAAGCAAAATATCCTCAAATGATATTCCTCTGTTTTTTTTAAGCCAGGCATTCTTTGTGCTGTCCCACTTGAATTGTTTCACATGAGCAACATAACATATCGTGTGCCTTTTGTCAACATTTGAGCCCAAGTAAAACAAAATAGGTATTTTTGACCATTTACATGACCGTGCAGACGCTCTGGGGCTACGTGCACATGTTCGTCTACGACACCGGCCGCGACCTGATGGCCAAGGGCATCATCCCGGCCGCCAACATGCTGCCCGAAGTGGCCTACGTCAAGCTGGCCTGGGCCCTGGGCCAAACCACGGATCTCGATAAAGTGAAGGACCTGATGCTGACCCCCATTGCCGGCGAGACCACCGAGCGCGAGCCCTACAACGGTTACTTAATCTTCCAGGGCGGCATCCCCGAGGTCGAAGAGTTCATCAAGAAGTTTCATAAGTAGAAAGATGTCGTTTTATTATTTTTATAAATCAAAAGGTCACTTGTAATGAAAAAGAAAGGTGTTATAATTCATTCAAGGGTGTAAAATGGGAATCGATTTGTTGTCGGGTTTTATCAGAAGTCATTATGAAATTTATGAATGGAAACATGCCAGTTCAATTTTGAAAAATGATTTCCCGGATGAATGGAAGAATTTGATCAGTCTGCTTGAAAATTTCAGGTTGGAAAAAAGTTCCATTGTAAAACCTGGAGGAAGAAAATCACCGATATCTGAATTTATCGATTCGTTTTTATATAAAAGGGGATGGATTGAAAAATCATTCGATATCAAAATAGAGATTGATCATGAAATCAAGGAATCACCGACTCACAGAATTGATTGTTACAAAAACCGCATTGCCTTGGAAATTGAATGGAATAACAAAGATCCTTTTTTTGATCGAGATTTGAATAATTTTAGATTGTTATTTGATATGCGTGCCATAAGTGTAGGAATTATCATTACCCGCTGTGATAACCTGCAGGAAATATTCGATGAATTGGGTAGGGGAGCTTCTTATGGTGCCTCGACAACTCACATGAGTAAATTGCTTCCTAGGATAAATGGTGGTTCTGGCGGCGGCTGTCCAATATTGGTTTTTGGTATTACCAAAAAATTGTATGTTGAGAATGTGTAAACATGACCGCTACATCAGTTAATTTTAAAAACAAAGTCAATGGAAAATTTGGAACTATTCTAGCTGATCCGCCTTGGCGTTTTTCGAATAGGACCGGCAAAATGGCTCCGGAACATAAACGTTTAATGAGATATCCGACCATGGCTTTGGAGGAAATCATTAGTTTGCCGATTGCTAATGTCGCTGCCGAACAAAGTCATCTGTATCTGTGGGTGCCCAATGCCTTGATAGCTGAGGGGCTTGAAGTGATGAAGAAATGGGGATTCACCTACAAAAGCAATATCGTCTGGCACAAGGTACGCAAAGATGGCGGTCCCGATGGCCGGGGTGTGGGCTTTTATTTCCGGAACGTGACCGAATTGGTTCTTTTTGGAATTCGAGGTAGTTTGCGGACACTCAAGCCTGGTCGCCGACAAGTGAACATTATCATTTCCCGGAAGGAAGAACATTCAAAAAAACCCAATGAGCTTTATGAAATAATCGAATCCTGCAGCCCGGGCCCCTATCTCGAATTGTTCGCCCGCTTAGAAAAACCAGGTTGGACGCAATGGGGAAACGAAATCGGAGAGAATGCTCCCTTTACAAGGCCTAGAGTTCGGAGATATCTCAATCATCAAGAACGAATGCCTTTATTCAAATAAAAATCAGTTTAGGAACTTATCCGTCGTTTTAAAAGACAACTAAGTAAGGTCAAGGACCTGATGCTGACCCCCATCGCCGGCGAGACCACCGAGCGCGAGCCCTACAACGGTTACTTAATCTTCCAGGGCGGCATTCCCGAGGTCGAAGAATTCATCAAGAAGTTTCATAAATAAAAGTTCAGGGACGAGCGCTTGGATTTTTAGAATTAGCTAGTAAGCTGACCTTTTGGATTGAAAAAGGGTCAGGTAAACAACATGCAAATAAAAAGGAAAAGTATAATAAAAAACCTGGTCCCGATTCTCGGCTATTTCCAGACCGGTTTAGCCAAACCGGAAACGGAGACCCTCAACTGATCTTTGTTTCCGCTCCCTTTTTCAAAGCCTGCACATTCAATTCCAGCAATTCGGGTTTGGCCCGTTTGAATACCTTGGGCAATGCCTTGGAAATGGCTTCGACGCCCAAAGCGCCTGTAAGTCCCATGAAGGCGCCCAGGGCCACCATGTTGGCGATTTTGGTGGTGCCGATCTCCTCGGCGATCTTGTTGCAGGCGACATAGGCCACACGGATATCGCTACGCTGAGGTTTGGAATTCACCAAAGAGCTGTTGATGATCAGGAGGCCGCCGGGTTTGAGCATGGGTTCGAACTTTGCCAGCGAGGGCTCGTTCATGACGATCACCGTATCGGGCCGGGCCACTATGGGGCTTGCAACCTCATCGCTGGAGACGACCACGGAACAATTGGCCGTGCCGCCGCGCATCTCCGCTCCATAGGCGGGAAACCAGGAGACATGTTTGTTTTCGATCATACCGGCCTGGGCCAGTAGAATTCCGGCGGAAATGATACCCTGGCCGCCGAATCCAGAAATTCGTATTCCCTGATACATGGTATGGCTCCTTATTGTTCCGGTGACCGGAAGACACCGAGGGGATAAATGGGGGTCATCTTTTCGTCGACAAAACGGGCGCCCTGCACCGGAGTCATTCCCCAATTGGTCGGACAGGTGGAGAGAACCTCGACCATGGAAAAACCGACGCAATCGATCTGGTTCTGAAACGCCTTTTTAATGGCTTTTTTGGTCTTGATCACACCGGGAGCGGTGCTGACCGATGTCCGTTCCAGGTAGCGTGCGCCTTCCAACTGGGCGAGCATTTCGCATACCTTGATCGGATACCCGTTCACGGCTACGCTACGTCCGGCGGGGCAGGTACTGGAGGTTTGGCCGAGCAGGGTGGTGGGGGCCATCTGACCGCCCGTCATCCCATAAATAGCGTTGTTGATGAATATGATGGTGATGTTCTCGGAACGGGCGGCCGAATGAACGGTTTCCGCCATACCGATTGAGGCCAGGTCGCCGTCCCCTTGGTAGGAGAAGACGATGCATTCAGGTTTGGACCGTTTGATCCCGGTTGCGATGGCCGGTCCCCGGCCAT
Organism: Acidobacteriota bacterium; assembly: GCA_018897435.1. Classification (GTDB taxonomy): domain Bacteria; phylum Acidobacteriota; class Aminicenantia; order UBA2199; family UBA2199; genus UBA2199. The sequence continues at coordinate 4,028 of JAHIKI010000032.1, forward strand.
GCGGTCCCTGGATCATGTCGCAATTGAAATATTCGTCGGCGAATACCGCGCAGCCAACCGGAGCCACACCCACCGTGTGTTCCCTGATATCGAGTTCGTCCATGATTTCGGCGATCAGCCGGTGGACGATCCCATGCCCGCAGCCCGGACAATAGCGCATCGGCTTGTCGACCAGGCTGGACGGCTTTTTATTGATCAGTTTCATGTTTGCTTTCCTCCTTACCTGATACCCTGGTATACCTTTTCAATTTCAGTGAAGACTTCATCGGCCGATGGGACACCCGCTGGCCGGGCATAAAGGTCGACCCGGGCGGTTCCGCAGACGGCGAGACGCACGTCTTCAACGAATTGTCCCATGCTCATCTCCACCACCAGGAAATTCTTCACATGTTCAGCAATCGTGGCCAATGCCTTTGTGGGGAACGGCCACAGGGTGATCGGCCGGAAAAGCCCGACTTTCATCCCCTTGTCCCGGGCCATTTTTACCGCGCCGGCGGCGATGCGCGAAGAGGTGCCATAGGCAGCGACAACAAGTTTTGCATCGTCGGTCTGCCGGTTTTCATGCAATGCTTCCTTTTCCTGGATCTTCCGGTAACGTTCCATCCGTTCCAGGTTCAGAAGCTCGAGTTTTCCTTCCCGAAGATCATAAGAGCGGACGATCCTCCGTTCACGTCCGGCGGCAATCCCCAAGGCCCAGTCATGAGCCTTCAATGTCTTGGGATCAACGGGTTCGAAATCGAATTCGACCGGTTCCATCATCTGGCCCAGGATGGCATCGGCCAGGACCATTGCCGGCACCCGGTATTTTTCCGCTAATTCGTAACAGCGCCTGGGAAAGTTGCCCATCTCCTCGACGCAGTTGGGAGCCATCACAATCGTATAATAATCTCCATGACCGCCGCCCCGCGTGGATTGAAAATAATCGCCCTGGCCCGCAGCGATGTTTCCGAGCCCCGGTCCGCCGCGAACGACATTGGCAAAAAAAATCGGCAGGTCGGCTCCGGCGCAATAGGAGATCCCCTCCTGTTTGAGGCTGATCCCGGGACTTGAAGAGGATGTCATGGTACGGATGCCGGTGGCTGAAGCACCGTATAGCATGTTGATGGCCGCCACTTCCGATTCTGCCTGAATAAACGATCCCCCGACCTCGGGCATACGCCACGACATATACTCGGGCACTTCGTTCTGGGGGGTTATTGGATATCCGGCAAAAAAACGGCAACCGGCGCGAACAGCACCCTCAGCCAAAGCTTCATTGCCTTTCATCAAAATCTTTTCAGCCATTTGTTTTCTCCAATTTTTTATTTTTCAATACCTGAACTCTTGTCGGGAAACAGCGAATGGACTATTTCCACACTTCGATGGCCAGATCGGGACAGATCTGGGCACAGAGTCCACAACCAGTGCAGCACTCCAGTTTCGCCAATTTTGCCGGGTAATACCCGGTCACGCTGAAAGTCTCCGACATGGCAATGCATTTCAAGTTGCATGCCGTGACGCATAGCTCGCATCCTTTGCAGCGGGTTTCATCGACTCGGATTTCGGGCATTTGCCTGACCTCCTCATTAGATTTGAATCCGAAACGCTAATTTAACAGATATTCACAATTGTTGCAAGGCTGATGCCGGCAGAAAATGAATAAAAATTTTTTCATCTGCTGACCCCCATCGCCGGCGAGATCTCCGAGCGCGAGCCCTACAACAGCTACCTGATCTTCCAGGGCGGCATCCCCGAGGTCGAAGAGTTCATCAAGAAGTTTCATAAATAAAGGGGGTAGAGTAATCACAAGCCATGAAAGCAAAAAGAAAAAATAATAATGAAAAACCTGATTCCTAGATCTTTCAGAAATGGATTGTGTGGGGCGGTTTCGATAAACCGCCCCGGCACATGGTAAATTTCCTCTAGGGGCGTTCTGGGGAGCTCTCCTCGATCTTGCTCTTCAGCTTTTCTTCAAGCTTGACAAGCTCCTCGAATTTCAGCTTGAGCTCCTTGACCTTTTCCTGGTCCTTCTCCTCGGCGGCGAGCTGTTTGAGCTTCAGGCGCTTTTCATGAACTGCCTGCAGCTTCTTTTCCAGCTCTTCCTTGCTCGGCTTCTCGTTCTCTGGGGTAATGCCGTATTGACTGAGACAGGCCTGGCGCTTTTTGTAGAACGTGTCCAGGTCTTGCTTGATCTTTTCCTTTTCTTCGAACTTGATCTGGAACTCTTTGAGTTCCTGCTCACTCATGGCCGGCTTATCTTGCTTTTGCGCGACCTCCTTCTTGTCATCCGCAGTTGCGCCTTGGGCCAAAATCAGCCTCGGCTCGGCTAGGGCCAGCAAGGCGATCAGGGGCAGCGCCAAAATGATCTTGTACGGGGCTTTTCCCGCTTTGTTCATTCTGTTCATCATAAACATCCTCCTTTTGATTTGTGATTGCTTGAGATGGCTGGCAAATTCGAACAGTTTGGCGCCGAATTGCTGTTCGAACAGCAGCAGGCTATAACCGTCCGCGTTGAAGCCTTGCGCAATGACTTCGCGGTCGGCCAGGTACTCATGAGTCTCTTTTAGGGCCTTTCTATAGAACCAGACAAGCGGGTTGAACCATTGCAGGGCCACCACCACTTCCATGACCAGGATGTCGAGGGAGTGGAGCTGGCGGATGTGCACCGATTCATGGGAGATGATCTGCTCGATTTCCCTGGCATCAGAGTTTTTCGGGGTGTGCAAAAAAATGCGGTTGAAGAAGGAAAAGGGCGGGATCGGCGCTGCGACCCTGACCAGGGTTATATTGTGCAGCTGTTCACGGGGGTGGCGGTGCTGCAGGCGGTAGAGGTGGAACAAGTGAAAGAGAATGCGCAGCATGAAGAGCGCCACGCCTGTCCAGTAAAGAACGAGGATGATGGAACCGAACAGCGAGGCCGCTGGAGCCTCAACCATCGGCAGCGCGGCCGCAGCGCTGAGTGCCTCGGCAGAGAAAGTCAATGCACGGAACGGCGATTGCAGCGGGGCCAGGGGCAGCAGGAAGGAGAGGGGCAGCATGAAAAGCAGAAACAGGCGGTTGCCCAGGAAGTTGACATCGTCTCTCAGCAGGTAGCGGTAAAAAAGGTAAGTGGCACCGAGATAAACGGCCACCTTGAATAAATAATCAATCAATGGTGCGCCCATCTTGTCCCTCCGTCTTCTGGCGTTCGATCTCTTCGGCCAGGGAGAACTTCATCTCCTCGAGTTCCTGGATGGTGATTTTGCGGTCACTGGCGAAGAAAGATACCATCTCCTGATACGAATTTCCGAAAAAGCGGTTTACGAGCGATTTCAAAAAGCCACGGCGGTATTCGTTCAGGGTGATGCGCGGAAAGTACTGGTGGGTCTTGCCGAAGGCCTCGTGGTCCACGAAGCCCTTCTTTTCCAGGATACGGACGATGGTGGAGACGGTGTTGTAGGCGGGTTTTGGATCGGGCAGGCGGTCGAGGATGTCCTTGACCAGGCCCTTTTCGATCTCCCATAATACATGCATGATCTGTTCTTCGGCCCGGGTTAATTCTTTCATGCCATAATTATGTAACTAAAATCTTAGTTTTAATATTTTTTTTGTTTTGTTCATCGCGCTAGCCACGAGATATTTTTGCTGAGATTTGGGAAGGGCGGGCACGGGGGTCTGCCCTTATGGTTGGTCATTAATCTGATTTGAATATAAAGTGCCGAGAGACCAGTTCCATTCTTCCCGATGCTACCGATGCTACGCACCGGATCGGCGGAGGGGCTTGCAATTTTTCCCGATCCGTTGTACATTCTTCTGACAAAATACCATAGGTTCCGGACGGGTTCCGGGAGGCGGTTACGGATGACGGATTCAATTAAACAGAAGAAGCAAGCGCTCCTGGAGGAGATCGATAAGCTCCGCGAAGAGTACCAGGTCGAGCTGCCCAAGCGCATCGCCGAGGCGCGCAGCCTGGGCGACCTCAGCGAAAATGCCGAATTCGACGCCGCCCGCGAACGGCAGGCTTTCCTCAAGGCCCGCATCGCCCAGCTGAGCCACCTGGTGAGCCAATACAACGATGTGGCTTCGTCCCATACCGACGAAAAGAGCGTGGGCTTCGGCTCGGTCGTGGTGGTGCTCGAGCTCAACTCCAACACCCGCATCGAGTACACCATCGTCCACCCCATCGAGGTCGACCCTTCCGAAGGCAAAATCTCCCTCGCTTCGCCGGTGGGCAGGGCGCTGCAAAACCGCACCGTCGGCGAGGAGGTGGTCGTCACCGTTCCTGCCGGGGAGAAAAGGTTCTTCATCGAAAAGATCACCAGCCTGCACGGCAACGTCTTCACCGCCTGATTCAACCCGGTTTTTCAGGAATGGCTAGGGGAAGGGACTCAGGGGACGGTTCTTGTATTCTTGACATCTTTCCGCAAAGTCAAAGCCGGAGCTGAAGGGAAGCTTAGGAACAGTGCTTGCAAATATGCATTTACTGAAAATTGAGAAAAGGGTAGGGATTTAATTCTAGCTTTATTAATCGTACAGGTTGGCTGGTAAGCATGTCCAAAATTAAGAAATAGGATTTATGCAATAATTCAAGCACTGATAATCTTATTGATGCGCATGGATCTGCCGCCCGTTCCCGCGCCGCCGCGGGCGGCAATTTCCCCTTCCGCCTCGCCCGGCATGCCGTCCGCGAAGTGCTGGGATTATTCGGTCTGCTCTTCTTCAACCTCGGGTGTGGTCGTCTCGGCAGGCAGGGCTTTTTCCTTCTTCCAGCGGTTCTCGCAGGTGTTGCAGAGTTCGCTGATGTTCTTCAGTTCCCTGGCCTGGGCCACGGTGCCCTCGAAGATCTCATTCGTTTTTTTGGTGTTGATGTGATAGCAATCCGAGAACAGGGGGTACTTGGTTCCTGACTTCGTCCAAAAGACGTGGTTCTGGCCGGTCAGCCGCTCGACGTGCGCCGTCTGTGCCGCGTACTGTTCCTGGGACGGCGGGTTGAAGTCGATGCCCGTGAAGCCCGCGATCAGCAGGGCGATGACGGCGATGATCGCGCCCAGCTGGTTCTGTACGAAGAACTTGAATTTTTCCTTTTCCGAGGCGGGATCGAAGCGGTTGGCCTTCTTCCAGAGCAGGTTGCCGATGACGGCAAAGATCAGATCGGCCACGATCAAAACGATGAGCCACGTGGTCTGGATCGGAACTTTTTTCAGCATGAGGATCGCGCCGACCTCAAGGCCGATGGCAACGATCCAGGAAAGGATCGAAAATATGCGCAGTTTTTTTGCCTTGGCCTTGCTTTCCGGAGTCGCGACGAAGGGCTTCGCTTCCTGGGCCGCGGATGGCGTCTCGCCGCCCTCTACATGGGTCAATTTTTTCTTTGTACCTTAATACATTTTTCCCAACTACTGTCAGCCAAAAAATGAAATACGGGACGGTTGACCATGCTCGATTACTTGTTTACAATTAACGTTATGAAAAGTATGCGCTTTTTTGGTGAAGTTGAGCGCAAGGAGAAAAAAACATGGGCATGCTGATCGGTGGTTTTCTGTTTCTTTTCGGTTTGATCTTTTTTCTGGTCGGCGGCGGGGTCTCGCTTGTCAACAGCCTGCTTTCAGGGAACCTGCAAGTAGGGTTGACGAATTTAAACCAGGTTGTCTTCGGGGGCCTGGGTCTGATCTTCATGATCATCGGTGCGATCCTGTTCATCCGCAGCCGGGTCCAGGGGAAAAAAAACAAGGCCCTGGCCGAGAAGATATTCGCCATGGGCGTGCCGGCCGAAGCGACCATCACCTTCATCGACAAGAATTACGGCATGCTGGTCAACAACAAGCCGATCTATTCCATCGTCGAGTTCAAGTTCCGCGACAGCAGCGGCAGCGAAAGGGTGGGGCGCAAGAATAACGTGAGCTCCGACCTGGCCATTCGCCTGAAATTCGAAGTGGGGGCCAAGGTCCAGATCAAGTACATGAACGAGAATCCCGACCAGAACATCCTGATCATGAGGGACCCTGCGGCCCCAGGTTGAACGCTATTGTGTAATAGGGTCAGGTTTTGTAATCGAGGTTGACGATTCGTTCCACTGTTCCGTAACAGTAAGACAAGGGGATAACAAATGGAGCAAATTGAACCGAAAATCACCGAAGCCGTCAATCAGGAATTGGCCTGCAGGAAATGCGGCGCTACCGTCAACTTCGCCCCCGGCACCTCCTCGCTGAAATGCCAGTATTGCGGGGCGGAAAATACCATTGAAAAGGCCGGGGAAACAATAGAAGAGATCGATCTTGAAAAATTCATATCTCAGCCAGTCGAAAAATCGGAACAACTCATCATCCGCACCGTCAAGTGTCCGGGCTGTGGAGCCCGGACAACCCTTGCCGACAAAGTGACGGCCGCGGCCTGTCCTTATTGCGACACCCGCCTGGTTGTAGCCAACGGCGGCGCTCAATCCATTATCAAGCCAAAGTCTCTTATACCCTTCGTGATCGACAAACAAAAAAGCAGCCAGTTTTTTCAAAAGTGGATCAAGAAGTTCTGGTTTGCCCCGGGTGATTTCATGTCGCGCGCGGCCTGTGAATCGATGGATGGCATGTATGTGCCGTACTGGACCTATGATGCCCGAACCTTCAACCAATACTCGGGATTACAGGGCACCTATCATGATGTCTCGGAGAACTATACCGCACGGGAAAACGGCCGCACGGTCAGCAAGACCCGCCAGGTACGAAAAGTGCTCTGGTCCCCATGCGCCGGCAATGTTGAGGTCCTGTTTGATGATGTGCTGGTCCCCGCTACCCGCTCTTTACCGGAAAAAATTATAAAACGCCTCAATCCCTGGAATCTTAGCCAGCTCACTGCCTATGATGATCGTTATTTAAGCGGATTTCGTTGCGAGGCGTACGGAATCGATGTAAAGTCCGGATTGGATCAGGCCAAGGTGGTGATGAAGCGTGAGATCGATAATCGTGTCCACCGGGATATCGCTGGGGATGAACAGCGCATTCTGAGCCTGAATTCCCGGTACCAAGGCGTTACCTTCAAGCACATTCTTTTGCCGGTTTGGATCAGTTCCTACCGCTACAATCAGAAGGTCTACCGCTTCCTGGTCAATGGGCAGACAGGAGAGGTGCAAGGTGAACGTCCGTACAGTGTTTTTAAGATAATCACCGCTGTCTTGGCAGCTTTGCTTGCTGTCGCAGTACTTTTTTTCATTATTTAGTCCCAAGTCATTATTAAGATTCTGCTGAAAAAGTCTAGTTTAACGCGGGCTACTCGGTCCGTTGTCACACGCGCGAGCGACATGGGCTTGATTGACGATGGCAATGTCTGGAGACTATCGCAATGACATCACCCAGGCAAGTCAATTTCGATCA
>JAHIKI010000033.1 GCA_018897435.1 Acidobacteriota bacterium
AAACTGACGATGACGCGCGCAACGAACGGGGCCAGGAGTCCGGCCAGCCGGGAAAAATTGTGCAGATGAAAATCGACCGGGGTCTGCTCCGTGAAGATCACCGGATCATAGCGCCAAATGACACGGTGCCGGCTGCTGCGCAGGGCCAGTTCTTTAAAAAAGCCGGCCGCTTCCTCAATTCGCGGGGTAGTCGGCTCCAGCAGGCGGGGATAGCCGGTGGCCGTGAGCAGGAAATAATAGGGGTAACCAGCGCGCTCGATTTCCGGCAGATGGGCCAGGAGCGGTCGCGGGTCGCGGCTCCAAAAAACAAAAGCATCGACATCTTTTTTTTTGAGGCTGACCCGCGTCGCCCGGGCCGGGCGGAAAGGATTCCCGACCTCTACGGCACCGCGGCGCAACTGTTCCATGAACCAGACGCTGCCAAAAGCAGGGATATCGCCGCGGCGCGAGACACTGACGATCATGGCTGGTTGCCGCTCCGCAGCCGCGGGCAGTCAGCGGCCGCTCAAGCGGAGCAATTCCGGATTCTGCGGGAATTTCTGCAGGGCCAGGGCCAGGACTTTGCGTAATTTTTCCTTTTCCTTTCCAGCCTGGTAAACCTTGATCTGCAGCAGGTAGTTGTCCACTGTCTCTTCAAGGAACAGGGCGCTCTGGGCATACATTTCCGCCTGGATATACTGTTTTTTTTGCATTGACAACAGCGCCAGAAGGTGGTGGTTCTCGGGCTGGAAGGGGTTGCCCTCCATGGCTTCCTCGACCTTTTGCATGGCACCTTCAAAATCACCTTCTAAAAAAAGATTGCGGGCTTCAATATAAAAAAGGTTTCCGGCCACGGACACTTCGGAAATCAGCCCGACCTGGAAGGGATTTATGAGCAGATATTTGCCAGGCAGGATTTGTTCTTCCGGGAGGGTGAATTGGACATAATCCCGGAAGGCCTGACTGAGCGTGTCCCGGTTCTCGGCCGCGGCCAGGAAAAAGGAAAACAGTTCCAGCAATTTTTCATCATCGGGGAACAGCTGCAGGGCGCGCGGTAATTCCTGCAAGGCCTGTTCCTTCTTATTAGTAATCTGCAGCAAAAGGATAAGGTTGAAATAGATTTCCGGATCCCTTTTCAGGGAAAGGGCATAGCGCAGGCACTTTTCAGCCATAGGGAAATCACCTTTATCCAGGTAAATGACGCCCAGGTTGTTGTGGGTCTCGACCGGATAAAGGTTCCGCCGTTGCAAATGGATGAAGCGGCTCAAGGCCATATCGGCATTGTCTTTAAAAAAATTGACCAGAGCCAACAGAAAGTCTTTTTTATCCTTGAATTGCAGGGTATCGGTCACCAAGTTCAATTGGGCTTCACATTTTTCCAGGTCGCGTTTTTCCAAAAAAATTTTAGCCAGTTCAAAATTAAAACAATCGGAGCGGGCGCCTTTTGCGGACAGGGGCAGCAACAGCTCCAGTTTTTTGTCGCTGTCATTCAGCAGCAGGCTCTTAACGAGTTTTTCATAATCGGGCAAAGACAGGTTCAACTGCGGCAAAACAATCCCCGGAGACCCTTGGCCAATGGCCTTTACGACAGCTTTAAGCGCTTCGGCCTGAATCCGGTATATGTCACTGAAATTTCCCTTGGTCAAGGGCAGATTTTTTTGGGTTTGTTCCTTGATATCGATCAAAAAAAGCTGGACCTGCATCTGCGAAGATTTTTTCTCACTGTACAAAATCTTCCCCCACAGCAGCTGATCCGCCTGGCACTCCCTGGCCAGGATCATGGCCGTGGCTTTTGTTATATTGAAGGGAAAGCGGATCAGGTTGCGGTTCAAAATGATCTGGACTTCCTCTTCGGGGCATACGGGCAAAGAGTTCTGGCTGAGGCCGGCAATCAGGTAAAAGGAAACCGCCTTGCCCAGCCACTGAAACGAAGCATGGTTTTGGGTGTCTACGGCCAGCGGCAGGACCAAGGTCTTGGCCGCGAGGCCGAACGTCAAAAGCAGCCAACATGGTAATAGAAATAATTTTTTCATTTCATTTTTGATAAAGAGATTGCAACAGGTCGCGCAGAAAAAACGCACCGTTTAAGTCAGCCTTGCCCGCGCCTTGCAGCCTGAAAGCAAAGGCATAGCGGGGTTTCTCGACCGGGAAAAATCCGATGATGACCGCGTCAAGCCCCTGGCGGGAACTGCCGGCGGTCCCGGTCTTGATGGCCACCCGGACCGTTTCGCTGCGGGCCCGGCGCCCGGTGCCGTTTTTATTTTCCACCACATCCACCATGGCTTTCTTGACGCGCATGAAATTCAGGTCATCGGCCAGGACCCGGACCGGCCGGGCGTCATGGTGGTAAAAGCCAAGGCCGAGAATATTTTTGACATCGTCAATGAGATAAGGCGGAAAAAGCTGGCCGCTTTGCGAAAAAATTGCCGCCAGAACGGCGGCGTGGATCGTGGTCATGTGAATTTCCTCCAGGCCCACGGCCAGATTGGCCAGTTGGAAGTCAGCCGCGACCTTGCTATTGAAGCTACCGGTATGGAGTTTGATGAATCCGTCCATGAATGGCGGGCCATTAAAAAAAAAGCTTTGCAGCAGCTCGGCCAGACGCGCGGATCCCACCAGCAATCCCATGCGCGCGAAGCTGAAATTGCACGACCTGGCCAGGGCCTGGCTAAAATCGCGCACCTGCCCATGTTCGATCCAGTCATAAAAAACCTTGTCCCCCAAGGAGAGCCGGCCAGGGCAAACCAAAGGAAACAAACCGCCTTCGGCCAGGCGCAAATAGGCCAGGAGTGAAATGATCTTGGTGATGGAGCCGGGCTCGAATTGCTCCACAAAAGCGGCGTTGGCGGCCGCAAACGACCTGGGTTTTGAATAGGCGACGGCAATACTGTTTTCCGGCAAATCCAGAAGCACAAGGGAACCGAAATAATCTTTGAAAAGATGATCGACTTTTTTTTGCAGCCCGGAATCCAGGGTCAGGCGGAAAGTGCGGACCCCCCTATTAAACTGCGCGTCAAAATCGCCCAGGTCAAATCCAGGGATCAATGAACGGGTAACCCGGCGCCCGAGATCAAAATAGGCCAACGGCCGGTCATTTTTGTCAAAAATATAATCGACCCGCCCCAGGCGCAAGGAGCGGTTGAAATGGCTCAGGACTTCCAGGGCTTTGCCGTTGGCCTTTTTGTATGAGGGCGAAAGTCGGGCTATGGTTTTTTCCGATTCGCCGAAGTGTAAAAACGCGGCCTGGCAAAGAGCGCTGAACCAGAGAACTTCATCATCCCCCCGGGGCAGCAGGTAAGCGGTGTAGATCTTGAGCTGCAAATATTCGCCCCGGTCAAAAAAACACTTCAACAATTGCCCGGAGCGCAGCGAGGTCGAAACATCGTCCTGCTGCAGTTTTTTCAGTTGCGTTTCGGCCTCAGCCAGCCGTCCCTGGAAAAGCTCATGCAAAGCCCGCAATTCACGGATATTCCCCTGCTGAAAAAATGAGGATTCCACGGCCCGTAACCGGTTTTCAGCCTCTGTCAGACGGTCGGCCAAAAGCAGTTCCTGAATTTCATCCACAGCCAAACTGGTTTTCAGATAACCATAACCGAGAAAAACAATCAGGACAAAAAAAACAAGAAGCGCCAGCCTCAGTTTTTGCCGGCGGCGGCGGGCTTTACGGTTGCTGAACGAAAAAGAGACGTCTTTATAATCCAACACCATCAGGGTGTGGCTCCCCGCCACTTGCGGCCCGGAGAAATGCCCATGCGGCTAGCGGCCATTGCGCAGGTATTCTTCCAGTTTGCGCAAACCTTCCTCAATGTCTTCCATGGACGTGGCATAGGAAATGCGCAGGTGATTGGGGGCGCCGAAAGCCGATCCCGGGACCAGAATGACATTCAATTTTTCAAGAATATCCATGGCCAGCTGGTTGTCGTCCTGGAACTTTTTATTATGGATATAATGGGAAAAATCAGCAAAGAAATAAAAAGCGCCGTCGGGAAGGGCGTAGGTGATATGGCCTATCTCATCGATCCGGCGGGCAAAGTAATCTCGGCGCCGGCGGTATTCTTCCACCATGGTCTGCACCGCACTTTGATCCCCGGACAGGGCCTCCACCGCCGCTTTCTGGGAGATCGAACAGGGATTGGAGGTTGAGTGTTCCTGGATTTTGGTCATGGCCGCTGCCAGCTCCTCATGGGCGATGGTATAGCCGATGCGCCAGCCGGTCATGGCGTAGGTCTTGGAAAGTGAACTGATCACCGCCACATGCTCGCGGGCGGCGGGCACGAGATTCAAGGGCGAAGGGTATTTTCCGGGAGTGTAAATGATTTTTCGGTAACAGTCATCGATGATGATCAGGATATTTTTTTTGTAAAAAAAATCAATCAATTTTCCCAACTCTTCGCTGTTCATGATCTTGCCGGTGGGATTGGAAGGCGAATTGACGATCACGGCTCTTGTTTGGGCGCTGCACTTTGAAATATAGGAAGCGGCGGTCAGTTCAAAAAGTCGGTCGGGCTGCAGGTGATCAGCGTAGACCACCCGGCCGCCGCAAAATTTCACCATTTCCGGATATGAAACCCAAAAGGGAAGAGGAACGATCACTTCGTCCCCGGGATCGACAATGGCCTGCAGCAGGAGGAAAAGGCCGTATTTGCTGCCGGGCGAAACCACGATCTGGTTGTCCTTGGCGGCATATTCCTGCTCGGCCTGATAGGAATCCTGGATGGCTTTTTTCAATTGGGCGATCCCCGCAGTGGGCGTATATTTGGTGAAGTTGTTCCTGATGGCGGCCGTGCCGGCCTCTTTGATGTTCTCCGGTGTGGAGAAATCGGGTTCGCCGGCACCGAAATCAAGGATCACCTTGCCCTGGGCCTGCAGCTGTTGTTTGATCTGCAGCAGTTTCAGAGTTGGGGAGCTGGTCATTGTTTTTACCCGTGAAGACAGTTCAAGCATGCTTTCCTCCAAATAGTCTCTTTTCAACCGTTGCCGCCATAACATGCAGCAAGAACAAGTGCATTTCCTGGATTGTCGGTGTGTCCAGGTCATCCACAACAATCAGCACGTCCACGGGAACCTCGCGCAGGCGTTCCACCTGACTCCCGGCCAAAGCGATGGTCGGCATTTCCAATTCCCGGGCCTTGGCCAGGGCCAGTAGGACATTGGCCGACCGGCCGCTGGTGGTGATGCCCAGGGCCACATCGCCCTTGCCCCCGAATGCTTCCAGCTGCCGCGAAAAAATGAATTGAAAATCTTCGTCGTTGGCGATAGAGGTCACGTTGGCCATGTCGGCGTTCAAGGCCAGGACCGGCAGGGCCTGGCGCCGGAAATAAAACTTATTGACCAGCTCGGCGGCAAAGTGAGACGACTGCGTGGCCGAGCCGCCGTTGCCGAACACCAGCACCTTGTTCCCCTTTTGCAGGGCTGAGGCCAGCAGATCGATGGCGCGTCCGACCTGGGGGTCTTCATTCAGGACGGCAAGCAATCGGGCCCGGCGCTGAATTTTTTCGGGATCAATGATTTTCATGGTTTTTATCCGCATAAAATTTTTGCTGCAGGCTTTTCATGAATTCCGCCAATTCATTTTCCGCAGTATTCTTCATTTCCTGGCACGGAAAAAATTCGATCTCGACCGTGCCCCGGCCGACGGTTTTTCGACCCGGCGGCATCAACTGATGGGTACCTGAAATTTTCACCGGCAAAACCGGCACGCCGGCCCGCAGGGCGATCAGAAAACTGCCTTTTTTAAAATCCCGCATCCTGCCGTCTTTGCTGCGCGTGCCTTCAGGAAAAACAAGGAAAGAATAGCGCTTTTTTTTTACTTTTTCGATCGCTGCGGCCAGGGCTTCCTGGCGGCGCTGCGGGCTGGAGCGGTCGACGAACACAAAATCGGCCAGTTTCATGACCCAGCCGACCAAGGGCATTTTCCGGGCCTCGGCCTTGATCAGCACCCGCGGGTTGACCGGCAGGACACTGACCAGCAGCGGGCCGTCCAGGTTCGACAGGTGGTTGCAGATCACGACCTGGGGAACCGAGAAATCAACGGCAGCCAGACCCCGGACCTTTGCTTGGACGCCGAGGAGTGTAAGGGTTGTTTTGATGACCAGGCGGGATTGAGAAAAAAGGAATTTTTTGTGTTTAAAAAGACCGGAAACGATCAAAACCGGGATAAAAATGAGTAAAATGAGCAAAAAAGCAATAAAGAAAGCCAGTATGTTTCTAAACAGTCGCATGCTTACCATTAATAAAATTTTTTTCGCCGTTTGTCAAGGAAGTCAGTTGACATTCCTTGCCATTTTTGTTAATAATTAATTTCAATTCAAAAATCCATGAAATCATTTAGCGGCTTGCCAAATTTTTTTAAGGAGATAAAAAATGTCAGTGATCAAGGAACTCATTGAAAAAGTCAAAAGCAAAAATCCTGGTGAACCCGAATTCCACCAGGCGGTCAAGGAGGTTCTGGAAACGCTGGAACCCACGGTCCAGAAACATCCCGAATTCGTCAAAGCCAAAATTTACGAACGCATCGTTGAACCCGACCGCTCCATCCTCTTTCGCGTTCCCTGGATGGACGACAAGGGTGAGGTCCATGTCAACAAGGGCTTCCGCGTCCAGTTCAACAACGCCATCGGCCCCTACAAAGGCGGTTTGCGCTTCCACCCTTCGGTCAACCTGGGCATCATCAAGTTCCTCGGCTTCGAGCAGGTCTTCAAGAATGCGCTGACGACCCTGCCCATGGGCGGGGGCAAAGGCGGTTGTGATTTCGATCCCAAGGGCAAATCAAACAATGAAGTCATGCGTTTCTGCCAGGCTTTCATGCGCGAGTTGTACCGTCACATCGGCGCTGACGTGGACGTCCCGGCCGGCGACATCGGTGTCGGCGGCCGCGAGATCGGCTTCATGTACGGCTACTACAAGAAAATCCGCAATGAACATACCGGTGTACTGACCGGACGGGCCATGGAATACGGCGGCAGCTTGATCCGGCCCCAAGCCACCGGCTACGGCGCGGTCTATTTCGCCGCCGAAATGCTGGCTACCCGGGGCAAGGATTTCAAGGGTCTGTGCTGCGCGGTCAGCGGCTCGGGAAACGTCGCCCAATATACAACCGAAAAAGTTAACCAGCTGGGCGGCAAGGTGATCACCCTTTCCGACTCCAACGGCACCATCGTCGACGAAGAGGGCATTGACGCCAACAAACTGGCCGAAGTTATCAACCTGAAGGAAGTCCAGCGCGCCCGCATCAAAGATTATCTGGGCAAGCACGCCAAGGCCAAGTATTACGAAGGCAAAAGCGTCTGGGACGTGATCAAAGACGGCCTCAAGATCGACGTGGCCTTCCCCTCGGCCACCCAGAACGAAATAGATGAAGACCACGCTACGGCCATGGTCAAGAACGGCTGCTTCTGTGTTTCCGAAGGCGCTAACATGCCTTCCAATCTGGGCGCCATTAAAATATACCAGAGCAACAATGTGCTTTATGGACCGGCCAAAGCGGCCAACGCCGGCGGTGTGGCGACCTCAGGTCTGGAAATGGCACAGCAGAGCCAGCGTTTTTACTGGAGCCGTGAAGAGGTTGACCAGAAACTGCATACCATCATGAAAAATATCCACATGCAGTGCCTGGACGCCGCTGAAAAATACGGCAGCAAGGGCGACTACCTGATGGGCGCCAATATTGCCGGTTTTGTCAAGGTCGCCAAGGCCATGCTCGCTTACGGCATCGTTTGATCTAAACTTTTTTTATAAAGGGGAGTTTGCATAAAACTCCCCTTTTTTTTTGCAAAATATTTCCGGCTTGAAAAATTGATTTAAATGATATATATAAATTAAAAGGAGATATACATGAGCGAAAACAACGATTTGTTCAAAGAAATCACTGAAAAAGTCCCTTTTTACAAGCGAACCAAATTTTGGGCCTCCCTGCTCGTTTTTTTCGTCGGACTGGCCCTGGTTCTCTTGTTCTATAAAACCGTGATCCAGGATACCATGAGCGACAAGGAAGTGGCCGAATCCATTCAAATCGTCTGGCATGATTCCATCTGGGTCGACAAAAGGGTCAGGCCCGACGAAACGATCATTGTCCCGGCCTTCACTTTTAAAATAAAGAATACCGGCAGCCGTCCCCTGCAGTATATAGGATTCAATTGCATTTTCATTTTTGAAGAAAGCGGAGAAAATCTGACCGATGGCTTTATCGAAACCATAAAAAAGCCGCTCGCGCCCGGCCAGGTCAGCGATGAGATTTTTGTCAAGGGTTTCTTCGGCTACCGGGCGACCTCCAAAGCCGCCTTCATAAAAAACATAGCCCACTGGAAAAACATAAAAATGAAAATTTACGCCAAGACCAAAAATTCAGGCCAGGTTCTGCTGGGGATTTTCCCGATCCAGAAAAAAATCGCCGGTATAAAAATCATTTATCAGGATCAAGAGGAAAGCAAATAAAGATGTCGAATTCACGGCCACAGTATTGATGAAAAAAATATCCCTGAAGCTTTCCGTCATTCTGCTAATCTGTTTTGTTGTCATTGTCTCCATCCAATACTGGCACCAGGATTCACTTTTCAAGCATTGGCTGAACAAGGATTTCAAAGAAAACGGCCGGAGGATTTTCAACAATATCCTGCAGCATGAGAACAATTTCTGGATCGAAAAAAAGCGGACCGCCCGGCAGACGGCGCTCATTTTCACCAAGCTGCTGGCCCGGCCGGCAGATTCCTCGGCAAATGATTCACTGCCGCTGCGGCAATCCCGCTTTCAAATTGGTTTAGGGGGAACGGCTATGGGGATATACACCCCCAACCTCGCGGATTTTCCGGCCCAGGCCGAGACGATCGCCGCCGGCCTGCCGCTGATACAATACTATCTGACCTCCTTGAAACCCTCCGTGTTCAGCACCTATTTCATTTCCAAGGACAATTGGCTGGCGGTTTCTCCGCCGCTGCGCGCCCTGGAAATAGCCGAAAACTTCGATTTCAGCAAAGACACGGTTTATATCCTCGGCATTCCGGAAACGAATCCGGAAAAAGAAGCCAAAATTTCCGGCCTGCATTATGATGACATCTGGAAAAAATGGATGATCAGCCTGGCCATGCCGGTTTATAGCGCCGGCCGGTTCCAGGGCATCATCGGCCATGACATTCCGATCGAACAGCTGCTCGAATTGGTGCAAACCGACAAATATTGCTCCAACTCGAGCCTGTTCATCACGGACGACTCCCTGCAAGTGATCCTCCACCCTGAACTCATTCCCCTTTACAAAAAAAATGATTTTAACCGGGGCCAAAAGTTTGATTTCAATTCCATGATCCGTGATAAAAAAACCCGGCAAATCCTTGCGGGCCTTAAAGCGGGACCTTTTTCTGAAAAGTTGTTCCGCTTTGGCAACGAACAGGAAATGGTTTTTGTCTATAGGCAAAAAAGTACCGGCTGGCATTACGTATTCACCCTCAGCTCCGCAAAACTGTTCGCCAATATCCGCAAAGGCGGCATAATCTTTTTCACATTGAACGCCTTGGTCCTGCTGGTTTTCATGGTTTTGCTGTTCTTTTTTCTGAAAGCGTCGATGTTAAAACCGTTGACGCAGATCAACGACAGCCTGCTTTTTTTCCTGCAGACGGGAAACAGCCGGGGCGCACGGCAGCGGTCGCAACTTTTCAAGGAAATCGGCGAAGTATTCACCAACATCGAAAATGTTTTCTCCCAGCTGCAGAAAAAAATAAGCGAAACCAAAGAAGCCAGGGAATACCTGGAAAAAATGATGCAGACTACCCAGTCCATTGTGATCACCCTGGATGCACGCATGCGTCCCACTTCCATGAATGAATGCGGATTGAAAAAACTCCAGATCGGCCATCAGGAGATCGCCTCGCTGCGCATCGGTGATTTTTTGGGAAAAAAATTCATCCGCACCATCGCGGCTGAATTAAAGGAAAGTGGGCAAGCCATCGACCAGGAAACCACGCTGACCTTGAAGACCGGAGAAAAAATCGACATTGCCCTGTCCCTTTCCCAGATCAGGGATTTCAACAACCGGATTAGCGGTTATCTGGCGATGATCGCCGATATCAGCCAGCGCAAAAAAGCCGAGATGAACCTCAAAAACCAAATCCTGTTCTCGCGGCAGATTTTTCAATCGATTCCGGAAATGATCATCATCGTGGACCGCAGGCAGCGCATCACCTTCATCAACACCAGGGCCCGCGACCTGATCAAAGCCACCGGGGTCAATATTATCGGCCAGAACCTCAATTTCATATTGACCAGGAATTCAATTGAAAGCGGTTTCGATGAATTGGTGCGCAATGTGCTGGAAGGAGGCAACAGCTTCCACCGCATTAACACCGGCAATCCCATCCTGGAAGAAGAAAATTACGTGGACCTGATCATCGAGCCTCTTAAAAGTGGCGCCATCATCATCGGCGGCATTATCCTGCTCCGCGACATTTCGGAATGGCGCAGCCTGACTGCCCAGCTCAGGTTATTGCAGGGGTTCATGCAAAAGCTGATCAACGCCAGTCCCTACGCGGTAATCTCCATCAACAACCACGGCCTGATCACCACCTGGAACCAATCGGCCGAGAAAATCCTCGGTATCACATTCGCCAACGCTTTCGGCAAAAACCTCTACGCGCTTTTGCCGCTGTTCGACAAGTACAAGGACATCATCAACGAGATCATGATCCTGAAAAAAACCATTTACCTCAATGATGAAAAGGTATTCATCGGTGAAGAGGATTTTAAAATTGCCAACTTTACACTTTACCCCGTTACCGCCGAGCAGAGTGGCGTGGTCATTCACATCGAAGACGTTTCGGCGCTAAAAAAACTCGAGTCCTCGCTGCTGCAGGCCCAGAAAATGGAATCACTGGGTTTGTTGACCAGCCATATCATTCACGACTTCAACAACCTTTTGAGCGGCATCATGGGTTACGCCTCACTGCTTGAAAAAAAGATCGCCGACAATCCCAAG
>JAHIKI010000034.1 GCA_018897435.1 Acidobacteriota bacterium
CAAACAAACTGTCGGGAAATTCAAACAACAATTCATCTAAAATTTTCAGGGATCCGATGATGACCAGATCTTCCACTTTCTGCGCCAGGATTTTCCCGATGCCTTCGATTTTCGTCAGATCCTCTCCAGCCAACAGCATGTCTTCAATGGCAAGCGGTAATTCACGGATGCTCTTGGCCGCCTTGACATAGGCACTGACCTTGAATTCATTTTCATCTTTTAGGGAGAGGAAAAAAGCCACTTTGTCAAAAACATTGGCAATTTCCTGGTTGGTCATTTTTGAAATCTTTTATGAATAAATTTTTTTAGCGAGAATTTCATCGACCCAATCATAACAAAATTCTCATAAAAAGTAAATTTGACATTACCGTAAATCTTGCATAGAATTCGGCCATGCATAAGATCGCCTTTTCGGGAATCCCCGGCAGCGGCAAAACATCTATTTGGGCCGAAGTGAAAAAATTGCTGTCCCTGAAATTCCGCGTAGAGGAAGTTCCGGACCTGAAGCTGAACAGCCCTTTTGATTTCGACCAAAAATCCGGTTTTGTCAGCCAATTTTATTTCATCAGCAACCAGATCAACGAAGAGAATATCCGCTCGCAGGTTCATCCCGATTTCCTCCTTTGCGACGGTTCACTTTTAGATCAATGGCTGGAATGGCAGCGATTCCTGACTGAAAAAAAAAGCATCGGCCAGTTGGCGGAAAAGAACGCTCTCCTGGAAAATCTTTTCCGGTTCTGGATGCCCACCTATACCGCGACGTTCCGGATACAAGTGGACGCGAAAATATTGAAAAAGAGGGCTCCCAAAGCCGGATGGCGCGAATATCCTCTGGAGCACTGCCCGCAGCTGGACGAATTGTACGGCCGCATCATCGAGCAAGACCGGATCCAGGCCATTGCTATCTGGAATCATCAATCGGTTGATGAAAGCGCCCAGGAAGTCATGAAACAGCTGACGAACTTGAAACTGATTTGAAAAATCCTTTTCCGGCAAGGTGATCTCGGGAGGAGAAATTGCAGGTCAAATTGGCAGGTTTTAATATCGACTCAGAAATAATGCAACAACTGGATCCGCACGGACGCAGGCATCTTACGCCGGAAACGCTCAGCGCCGCCTACGCCCGCATCAGCCGCAGCCCGCTGTCCATCGACCAGCTCAGAAAAAAAGCCTGCCTTGATATGGAAAAAGCCAGGAAATCGAATCAAAAGATCATTTTTGAAATGGGTCACCATTCCGTGGCCGAACACGCGGTTTTCAATTTCGACATCATGGGAGTTTCCCGGCTGGCTTTGGAAGAAATTGAAAAATTCCGCCTGGTTTCCTATACCGAAAAATCACAGCGTTATGTCACCCTTGATGGAGATTTTATCACTCCAGCGGAATTAAAGTCCCCGGCATTGAAAAAAGTTTTCCAGGGAACCATTAAAAAGCAAAACCGTTTTTATTTCAAAGCCTTTGCCATTTTAAACAAAAGGCTGCAGGATCAACACCGGGAACTGACGCGAAGCGTTTCCGGCCGGAACCTGGTGGAGGGCTGGGCCAAAGAAGACGCCCGCTATATTCTTTCGCTGGCCACCAGCGGCCAGGTCGGCATGACCATCAATGCCCGCAACCTGGAGCACCTGTTCCGCCGCTTTCGCCTCAACCCCAGGGATGAAGTGCGAAAACTCGCTGAAAAATTATATGCCCTGGTGCTCCCCATCGCCCCGTCCATCATCCTTTTTCCCGAACCATCCGCTTTCGAACGGGAAACTTTTTCCACTTTAGACAAGTGTTTTCGGCCCGTTGCCCAAAAAGCGGAAACACCTTTCAGCCGGGAGCCCAAGATCGTTTCGTTTTCGGAGAACGGCGACAACCTGATCCTGGCTTCCCATTTGAGTGTCAGCCAAAATCTCGAATTTGCCCGGGCCATGAACACGGTCAAAAAAGTGAGCGCCGCGCAAAAGAAACTCATGTTCATGGATTTTTTCCGCAAGATCCAATTTTTCGACGCTCCGCCGCGGGAATTCGAAATGGCCGACATCACTTTCCAGGCGATCGTCAGCGCTGCCAATTTTGCCCAGCTGAAACGCCATCGCATGGCCACCCTGCTGTCCGGACCCTATATCCCGGAATTGGGCACCATCGTGCCGGCCAGCGTGACCGCCGCCGGCTTGGAAAAAGAATTTCGCCAGATTATCGACACAACCAATAGTGCCTATTGCCAAATCAAGGAAAAATCCGGCGCCGCGGCCGACTACATCCTGACCAATTCCCATTGCCGCCGCGTGCTGATGAAAATGAACCTGAGAGAGATGTACCATTTTGTCAGGCTGCGCGACGACGCCCACGCCCAGTGGGACATTCGCAATCTGGCCCACCGTCTCTCCGAAAAAATTAAAACGCTTATGCCGCTGACCGCCATGATGCTTTGCGGCAAAAGCGGCTTTACGGAAGAATACAAAAAAATATTCAAGACGCCGCCTCCCGACTGAACGCCGGATTCGCACCGGGGATCGCGTTCAGAAAAATTCAGGACAAATAGAAATCGACGGCAAACAGCAAAGCCACCAGCGCCAGCAAGGGATGGACCTCATCCTTTTTCCCGGCCAGCCATTTCAGCAGGACATAGGCAATGAAACCGCAACCGATGCCTTTGGAGATGCTGAAAGTAAAAGGAATCATGACAATGATCAAAAAAACCGGCAAGGCCGTGCTGACATCATCCCAGCGGACGGAACGAACGCCGGAAATCAGCAAAAAACCGACCAGGATCAAGGCCGGGGCAGTGGCATAGGCCGGCACGACCGCTACCAGGGGAGTGAAAAAAACCGCCAGCAAAAACAGAATCCCGGCCACCACGGAGGTCAGCCCGGTGCGGCCGCCTTCGCTGACTCCGGCAGCACTTTCCACATAGGTGGTCACCGAGCTGCAGCCGAACAGACCGCCGCAGAGAGCGCCCAGCGAGTCGACGAACAAAACATTTTTCAGCCGCGGCATCCTGCCGGCCCGGTCCATGAAGCCGGCCTGTTCGCCCACCGCCACTACCGTTCCCATGGTGTCAAAGAAATCGGTGATCAAAAAGGCGAAAAGGGTCCCCAGCAACCCCAGGCGGATGGCGCCGAAGATATCCAGGGCGAAAAAAGTTTTGAAATACTCGGGCTTTATCCCGGCCAGCAAGGATGCCGGCATGCGGATCAAACCGGCTGCCGCGGCCGCTGCCGTGCAAGCAAAGATGCCGATCAGGAAAGAGCCCCTGACCTTTTTTACCATCAATATCGCCGTCAGCACCAAACCGAATATCGCAATCAGGCTTTCAGGCCCGAGCTTGCCGAAAGCGATCAAGGTCGCCGGATCGGCCACGACCAGCCGGGCGTTCTGCAGCCCGATCAGGGCGATCAACAAGCCGATCCCGACTCCGATGCCGCGCTTCAGGTCTAGCGGGATGGCATCCATTATCTTTTCACGGATACGGGTCAGGACCAGGATGGAAATAATGGCCCCCTCCAGAAAAACGATCCCCATGGCCGTCTGCCAGGGGACTTTCATGCCGATAATCACGCTGTAAGCCAGAAAAGCGTTCAGCCCCATGCCCGAAGCCATGGCCAGGGGATAATTGCTGACCAGCCCCATGAGAATGCTTAAGATCCCGGCGCCAAGACAGGTGGCCACCGCCAAAGCCGGCAGCAATTCGTCGCCCATGGCCGCCGCCAATATTTTCGGGTTCACGAAAATGATATAGGCCATGGCCATGAAGGTGACCATGCCGGCTACAATTTCCCGGCCCACGGTTGTTTGGTTGGCTTTCAGTTTAAAAATATCCATGTTTTTTCCTTGGCAAACACATGATAATCGGTTTCCTTCTTTTAAGTCAATTCAAATTCACGACAAGCGGATTTCAACAACCGAGCATTGCACTTGCCAAAGTCATCATGACGGTTTTTTGTTGACTGAGGCCTATATTTATGCTATTTTTTTGAGATCATGACAGATATATTCCGCATTGTGATCCAGTTTGCTGTCGTTCTCTTTGCCATATCGATCCATGAGTCGGCCCACGCCTGGGTCGCCGACCGCTGCGGCGACCCCACGGCCAAGCTGATGGGCCGGGTCACCCTGAATCCCATCGCCCACATCGATCTCATCGGCACCATTATTTTCCCGATCCTGCTGGCGGTCATGGGAGCCCCTGTCTTCGGGTGGGCCAAGCCGGTCATGGTCAATCCCCGAAACTTCCGCAACCGCCGCCGCGACGGGATGCTCGTTTCCGCCGCCGGCCCGATTTCCAACATATTGGTCGCCCTAGGAGTGATCCTATTGCTTGGGCTTTTTAACAATCCCATCATGCAGTCAACCAGCACCAGCCTCGCCTTGTTAATAAAAATTGCCACTTATTTGCTGATGATCAACATTTTCCTGGCCGTATTCAACCTGATCCCGATCCCGCCCCTGGACGGCAGCGGTATCTTGGAGGGATTGCTTAAGGGCCAGGCCCTGGTCATGTTTGAAAAGATCAAACCCTATGGCTTTTTTATTCTTTTGTTAATTATCTACACCCATGCTCTTGATTCCATAGCCAATTTTATTTTTACCATTCTTTTTAAAACCTTTCCTTTTTTGATTTTCATCATGATGAAAGCGGGAGTGGTCGGATGAATCCCCGCATCATCATGAGCGGCATCCGGCCGACCGGCACCGGGGCCGCCCACCTGGGTCATTGGGAAGGCGCCCTTAAAAACTGGCTGAAGCTTCAGGATATGGGCGCATGCTACTATTCGATCGTCGACTGGCACGCCTTGACCACCGAATACCAGGATGTAAAAAATATCCAAAGCAGTGTCCGCCAGATACTGCTTGACCTGCTGGCAGTGGGCATTGATCCGGAAAAAAGCGTCGTCTACCTGCAGTCTGCGGTCAAGGAAATCTCCGAACTTTTCCTGCTGCTAGGCATGATGACCCCCCTGGGCTGGCTGGAGCGGGTTCCGACCTTCAAGGAGCAACAAGCCCAACTGGGCGACCGTGACATCAATACCTTCGGCTTCCTCGGTTACCCGCTGCTGCAGACCGTGGACATCATCATCATGAAAGCCGATACCGTGCCGGTGGGCGAAGACCAGGTCTACCATCTGGAATTGGCCAGGGAGATCGTGCGCCGCTTCAACAACCTCTACGGCGACTGTTTCCCCGAGCCCCAGCCTTTCCTGACCCCCATTCCCAAACTTCCCGGCCTGGACGGCCGCAAAATGAGCAAGAGCTACGGCAACGCCATCTATCTAAACGATTCTACAGCCGTGCTGGAAGAAAAAATCAGACCCATGGTCACCGATGTGCGCCGCAAGCGCCGATCCGATCCCGGTGTGCCCGAGGATTGCCCGGTGTTCACTTTGCACCAGGCTTATTCCAATAGCGAAGAGATCGCCATGGTTTCTGCCGAATGTCGCACGGCCGGAATCGGCTGCCTGGATTGCAAAAAGATTCTGATCCGCAATATCAACGCCTTCCTGGAACCCTTCCGTCAACGGCGCAGCAGATATGAAAAAATTGCCGTGGCCGACATTCTCGAACCAGGCAACCGCCGTGCCGTCGAGCAGGCCCGGCGCACCGTCAGCCAGGTGCGTGAGCTGATGAACGTGTAATGGAAATTGAAATCTCAAACTACCAGGTACAAACCGATTTTTTCGAAGGCCCACTGGACCTGTTGCTGCATTTGATCCGCAAAAATAAAATGAAGATCGTGGAGATCCGCCTGTCGCAGATCACGGCCGAGTACCTGGCCTACCTGGAAAACAAGAAGGGGATCAATCCCTCGCGTGAAAGCGATTTTCTGACGACCGCCGCCACCTTGATTTACATAAAATCCCGCTCATTGCTGCCCAAACCCGAAGACCCGGCCGAAGAATCCCCGGAAAAAAAATTGATCCACACCCTGATCGAATACGAAAAAATCCAGAAAATTTCCAAAATGCTGCAGGATATGGAATACACGGAGCTCTTGCTTTGGCGGCGCCTGGAAATTGACGAAAATTTCACTAATCGCGAATACGCTTTAAAGGAAGTGTCGGCCTTTCAACTGGCGGAAATATTCTTTGATATCATCAAAAAGAAAGAAAACGAGCAGTTTTTGTATATTTCCTCAAAAAATTATTCCATTGCCGAAAAGCTGGAAGAAATTTCCGTCCTGTTGAAGAAAAATGTCTTTATCGATTTCAGCGCTTACATGTCCAAGCTTGATTCCATCGAGGAAATACTGGTCAGTTTTTTTACCCTGTTGGAAATGATCAAACGCCACCTGCTCATTGCCGTTCAGGAACAGCTGTTCGGGGCCATTTCCATATACCCGAACCAAGTCGGCAGACTGGAAAATTGAAAAGCATGCACCCAGAGCCAATCACCCGACAGATCGCTATGATCGAAGCCATTCTTTTTGTTTCCAAGGAACCGCTAGAACCCGGGCGGATCATGGAATTTTTGGAGATCAAGGATATCGGAGAATTTGAAAAACTCCTGACAATTATGGAAAAAGAGCAACTGCAGGACCGCCCGGAGCGGGGGTTGTTGCTGAAAAGAAGCGGCGGCGGTTTACAACTGGTGACCAAACCCGAATTGCACGATGAACTGAAAGCATTTTTCACCATCAAGCAATCTACGAAATTGACCCTGGCCTCGCTTGAGACCCTGTCGATCATCGCCTACCGCCAGCCCGCCACGCTGGCTGAAATTTCCGACATGCGCGGTGTCAATTCCACTGGGCCGGCAAAAAGCCTGCTGCAAAAAAAATTGATCAAGATCACGGGCAGGAAAAAAGTACCGGGACTCCCCGCATTGTACGCCACCACCCAGGAGTTTTTAATCTACTTTGGTTTAAACGACATGACGGAATTGCCGTCGCTGGAAGAACTGACCGAACTTTTCGAAGAAAAAGAACAGCCTTCATTATTCAAATAGGAGGAATACATGGAATCTTTGGTCAACCCCCATGTGCTGCAGATCACTCCGTACAAACCGGGCAAACCGGTCGAAGACCTTCAAAGAGAATTCAATCTTAAAAAAATCGTCAAGCTGGCATCCAACGAGAACATGCTGCCGATCCCGGAACGAGTCAGAAAGGCAATAAGCGCCGAATTGTCCCAGGTCCACTTCTATCCCGATTCCGACAACCATTACCTGCGGCAGCGCCTTGCCGATTACAACGGTTTGCAGCTAGACAACGTCATCGTCGGCGCCGGCTCGGTGGAGATCATCCACATGCTGGTCCGTACTTTTCTCAAAAGCGGCGAAAAAGTCCTGAGTTCTGAAAAGACATTCCCTTTATACAAAATCGTCACCACGGAAATTGCCGGGGAGTCGGCCTATGTCGAGGCCCCGATGAGCCGGGAACTGTGTTTCGACCTGAAAGCCATCGCCGCCAAGATCGATCCGCAAACCAAGATCATTTTTATCACCAATCCCAACAATCCGACCGGAACCTTCGTCCACGCCCAACCTATCCGTGATTTCATTGAACGGGTTCCCAGCGATAAAATTGTCGTCCTGGACAATGCCTACCAGGAGTATGTAGACAATCCAGACGATTATGTGACCGGCCTGGATGAGATCCGCCAGAAAAAAAACGTGGTGGTTTTAAGGACTTTTTCCAAGGTTTATGGCTTGGCCGGATTGCGTGTGGGCTACGCCCTGGCCAAGACGGAGATCATCGCCATCCTCAATCGTGTTAAAGCGCCATTCAACGTCACCCGCCTCAGCCAATGTGCCGCCCTGGCCTCCCTGGAAAGTGAAGATTATAAAAACGAGTCGGTTAGAATGAACCGGGCCAACAAGGCCAAGTTGTTAAGCCAGCTGCACGGTTTGGGGCTGCGCGTGATTCCTTCACAGACCAATTTTCTCCTTTTTTTTCCAAAAACGGATGTGGCCGAATTGAATCTCCGCCTGCTCAAGGAG
Organism: Acidobacteriota bacterium; assembly: GCA_018897435.1. GTDB lineage: Bacteria > Acidobacteriota > Aminicenantia > UBA2199 > UBA2199 > UBA2199. The sequence continues at coordinate 7,921 of JAHIKI010000034.1, forward strand.
GGGGTGATCATCCGGCCAACCGGAAGTTTCGGTATACCGGAAGGCATGCGGGTTACGGTGGGCTTGCAAGAGGAAAACGATTTTTTTATAGCCAAGCTGCAAAAAGTTCTGGCAAAAATAAAAAAACAGACAACCTGAAAATACCCTTAAAAACAGCCGGAATCGATTTTGGAAACATGGCAAATTCCTTTAGTGGAGGGCCTTATCTGAGAGATAAAAATCAATTAAGCTTGATTGATTTTTACTGACAATTATGATAAATTTAATTTTATTTTAAGTGAATTCTTTATTAAAAAAATGGAGGGTGCTTTGAAAAAAACAAAATTTAATGAAGCGCACTATGTGTTGAAAGGGAAAATGATCGAATTTTGCGGCTGGGATCTGCCCGTGCAATATTCGGGTGTTAGTGCCGAACATGTTGCGGTTCGGACCAGTGGCGGAATTTTCGATGTCAGCCACATGGGTGAGATCTTTTTCAGAGGCCCCCAAGCCTTGGATGCAGTGCAGTATTTAACTTCAAATGATGCTGCAAAATTAATTCCGGGAAAAGTTCAATATTCGGGCCTGATGACCGAAAAAGGCTGCTTTGTTGATGACCTGCTGGTACATAAAATCAGTGATACTGAATACTTTATAGTTGTCAATGCTGCCAATCTGGAAAAAGATTATGCATGGATGAAGAGCAAGACAACCCAATTTGATGTTGAAGTAATAAATGAAAGTGCCGATTATGCCCAAGTTGCCATTCAGGGACCAAAAGCTGGTAAATTACTGGCTGAGCTTACCAATACCGATCTTGCGGCCATGAGTTATTATACTTTCACCAAGGGTGAAGTTATGGGCATGGATGCCATAATCGCCAGGACCGGATATACCGGCGAATACGGCTTTGAAGTTTATATTAAAGATGATGCCCAGAAGGCAAGCAAGCTATTTTTGGAATTATGTCAAAAAGGGGAAAAATACGGTATCGTTCCCGTTGGTCTGGGCGCGCGCGACTCTCTCAGACTCGAATGCTGCATGGCCCTGTATGGCAATGACATTGATGATTCCCATACGATTCTTGAAGCCAATCTGGCCTGGATCCTGAAATTGCAAAAAGGTGATTTCATAGGAAAAGACGTGCTATTGAAGCAGAAGGAAGCGGGCATTCAACGAAAACTGGTAGGCTTTGAAATGATCGGCCGTGGCATTGCCCGGCATGGCTACCCTGTTTATGTGGACGGCCAACAATTTGAAACTATTGGCAGCGGCACAATGACTCCCTTTCTTAAAAAAGCTGTGGGCATGACTTACCTGCCCATGGGAAAAACCGAAACGGGAAGTGAATTTCAGGTTAAAATTCGTGAAGAGTTGGTCACCGCCAAAGTTGTAGCAACGCCTTTTTATAAATTTGACCAAAAATCAATTTAAATAATTTAAAGGAGATAAAAATGAGCACAAAAGATTTGAAATTTACGGAAAAACATGAATGGGCAAGTGTGAACGGCAATATCGCCACTTTCGGTATTACGGATTATGCGCAGCACCAATTTGGAGACATTGTTTTCATTGAACTTCCTGCTATGGGAAAAAGCTACGGCAAAGGTGCTGCCTGTGCCAATATCGAATCGGTGAAAGCCGTTGCAGACATGTATGCCCCGGTTTCAGGTGAAGTGACTGAAGTAAATAGTTCCCTTGAAAATGCTCCTGAACAAATCAACAAAGAACCTTATGGAGCTGGCTGGGTATGCAAGGTAAAAATGGCCGATGCCGCAGAGCTCGATTCATTAATGGACGAGAGCGCCTATGAAAATTATGTGAAGAGTGTCGAGGAGAAATAGATGAGATACCTGCCCCTCACTGAGACCGAAAGGGAGGAAATGAGGAAAACGATTGGTATAAAGGAAACTAAAGAATTATTTTCCGATATTCCCAAGGATAAATCCTATTTCTCTTTGGCTGACTTACCGGCTGCCCTTTCCGAACCAGAACTGCTTGATAAATTCAATGAAATCGGTCGTAAAAATATTTTCCCCGGTTTTTTAAGTTTTTTAGGCGCTGGGGCGTATCAGCATTTCATTCCGGAATTGGTTAATTTCCTAAGCAATAAAAGCGAGTTTTTAACCCCTTACACACCGTATCAACCCGAAGTCAGTCAAGGCAGTCTGCAAGGAATGTTTGAATATCAGACCATGATGGCCCAGTTGACCGACATGGATATTGCCAACAGTTCACTTTATGACGGCGGTACAGCGGCAGCTGAGGGCATTGTTTTGGCTTTGAAAAAGTCAAAAAAACAGCATATTCTGATTGCCGGCAACATTCATCCCGAATACATTGAAATCATGCAGACTTATATCAAGTATTTGGACTATAAAATGGATCTGGTACCCTTTGATCCGCAATCCGGAAAACTGAAACTTGCTGAACTGCAAGGGAAAATAGACCAGGATACGGCTGGATTTATCTTTCAATCGCCAAATTTCTTCGGCGTAGTTGAAGAAGGGAAACAAATTTCCGCCATGCTGCACAGTAAAAATTCCTATTCCCTGCAGATTGTGACTGAAGCTTTATCATTGGCTTTTCTTGTCCCGCCCGGAGAAAATGACGTTGATCTTGTGGTAGGTGAAGCCCAAAGTTTCGGTTTGCCTTTGGGTTTTGGCGGTCCCTATCTGGGATTCATTGCCGCTAAAAGCGAATTTCTCCGGCAAATGCCCGGACGTTTTGTGGGCCAGACCCTGGATTCCAAAGGAAACCGGGGTTATGTGTTGACCCTTTCCACTCGCGAGCAACACATCAAAAGGGAACGGGCCACCTCCAATATTTGCACCAATGAAGCATGGTGCGCTTTTCGGGCCGGAATCTATCTGGCCACAATGGGCAAAAAAGGGTTGCGATCAATTGCCAAAACCAACCATCTGAATACTGCTTATTTTGTCAAAGAAGTCTCCAAACTGAACAACGTAAAAGTAAAATATCAAAAAGATTATTACAACGAAGTGGTCCTGGAAGTACAAAATGGTAAAACCGATGATTTTTTGAAAAAACTGGAAGCAAAAAAGATTCTGGCCGGCATTCCCCTACACTGGTTTTATCCTGATCAGAAAAATACAATTTTAGTTAACTTTACCGAAATTCACAGGAAAAAGGATATTGATCAACTGGTTCAGGCTATCGGAGAGATAAAATGAAAAAACAATTACCTGAATTGATGTTTCTGAAAAGCCGGGACGGCAAAGAAGGCTGCTCACTTTCGGCTCCTGAGATTGCCGATGATTTATGCATTTTGGCTGCGGATAAACTAAGAAAGGATATCGCAGATTTTCCGCAGCTTTCGGAAGTGGAAATTGTCCGGCATTATACCAATTTGGCCCATCTGAATCACTCGGTAGATGCCGGATTTTATCCGCTCGGTTCCTGCACCATGAAGTATAATCCGAAAATAAATGAAAAAATCGCCAATCAACCTGAATGGAATGCCCACCCCTATTCACCCATTCATCTAGTACAGGGAAATCTGGAAATAATGAAAAGCCTGGAAGAGTTGCTGATGAAAATCACGGCCATGGCTGCCTTCACATTGACGCCTGCCGCCGGAGCTCATGGCGAGTTGACCGGGCTGCGGGTGATTCGCGATTATTTAACCGCCAAGGGTGATGCACGTAAAATAGTACTGATACCTGATTCTGCCCATGGCACCAATCCGGCTTCTTCCGTGCTCTGCGGTTATCAAACCAAGGAAATTCCTTCCAATGAAAACGGTATCCTTGAAGTCGAAACATTAAAAAAACATCTCGATAAAGATGTGGCCGCCTTAATGATTACCAATCCCAACACCTTGGGAATATTTGAAAAAAACATTGTGGAAATTGCCCGAGTTTTACATGAGAATGGTTCACTTTTATATATGGATGGAGCCAACATGAATGCCTTTATGGGCATTGCCAAACCCGGCGACCTGGGAGCCGATGTGATCCATTTGAATTTGCACAAGACCTTTGCAACTCCCCATGGTGGCGGTGGCCCGGGCAGCGGACCTGTTGGTGTGGGCAAAGATCTGGTAAAATTTCTGCCGGTTCCCATTATCACTCACCAAGGCAAAGAATATAAAGTGCGTTATCACAACGAAACCGGCAGCAACCGCATAAAGAATTTTTATGGTAATTTTCTGGTAATAGTGCGCGCCCTGGTATATTTGCTGGAATTGGGCAAAGAAAATATTCGCCAGGTTGCTGAAGATGCGGTTTTAAATGCCAATTATATCCGCAAAAAACTCGAGCCTTATCTGGACTTGCCCTACAAATCCAAATCGCTGCATGAAGTGGTTTTTTCAGACAAGGGACTCACTGTAAAAACCCTTGATGTTGCCAAACGTCTGTTGGATTATGGGATTCACCCTTTTACCATCTATTTCCCGTTGATCGTTCATGGGGCAATGATGATTGAACCGACCGAAACAGAAAGCAAGGAAACCTTAGATCAATTTATCGATATCATGATCAAGATTCTGGACGAAGCCAAAAAAGATCCGGCTTTCGTGCAAGGCGCTCCCTATTCCACTCCGGTTACCAGACTGGATGAAGTCCTGGCTGCCAAGCAGCTGATCTTACGCTGGAAGCCTGCGGCGACACAAACAAATTGAATTTGCCTGACAATTTTTATTAATAGCACAAAAAATTACAGTTGTACTTTAGTTTTTTAGCAACTTGTTTTCTGCTAATAGCTGTGCTCGTAATTACCGCTTATTTTAAGGCGCGACCAAATCTTTGGCATGATACGAACTGCGCACCAGCGTTCCCGATTCGACTCCCTTAAAACCCATTTGCAGGGCAATGGATTTTAATTCAAGAAACTCTACTTCGCTGTAGAATTTGGCAATTTTGGCATGGGCCGGGGATGGCTGCAAGTATTGACCGATAGTCAGCAGATCACATTGGCTGGCCACTAAATCTTGCAAGGTAACCACAACTTGCTCCTGCGTTTCGCCCAAGCCCACCATCAAGCCTGACTTGGTAAGCATTGTTGGTTCGGCAATTTTAACTCTGCGCAATAAATCCAGTGAAAGTTGATAGCCGCCCTTGGGCCGCAGATCGGGAAATAAATCCCGCACCACCTCAATATTGTGATTCAATACGTCGGGTTGGCTGTCAATAATCTGCTGTAGCGCCGCAAAATTTCCATTCAGATCTGATATCAGTAATTCGATTTTACATGACGATATTTTTCTGATTTCTTCTACTACCGCGCAAAAATGGCCGGCTCCACCGTCTGCCAGATCATCCCTGGTTACACAGGTAATGACCGCGTATTCCAGATTCATCTTTTTTATGGTTTCAGCAATCGCTTTGGGTTCGTCGGGATTCGTGGGTTGAGCTATGCCTTTACGGACATTGCAATAGCGGCAATTTCTGGTACAAATTTCACCGAGAATCATGAAAGTAGCCGAACCTTGAGAAAAGCATTCATAGCGATTAGGGCAATTGGCTTCCATGCAAACGGTGTTGAGCTTATTTTTATGGATCAGATCATGCACTTCTTTGTATTTCTGGCGATCAAACGGTTTTATTTTAATATTCTTATACATAATTTAGCGATTCAATGTCTTATCCCGGTTATTTTAACAAAATTATCATCTTTTAACAACAAAACCCAACATAATTCCAGCTTTTTTAAACCTTGACTTTCACAGCTGTTTACCCTAAAATCTTTTTTTGGAAAAATCAGATCGAAAATCACTCAGAAAAATAAGGAATTCCCAAGGAGGTTACTTAAATGCCGGCCATAGAAAAAGAAATGAACGTTGTCGTCGTCGGTCTTGGCGTCGGAGGGCTATATGCCTCTAAATACGCTGCGGGAACAAACAGAAAAGCAAAAATTACGATAATAGAAAAACGTGACTTTGACCAATTCAGCCCTTGCGGTCTGCCATTTGCCATTGAGGGAGTTGTTAAAGATTTCATGGACTTACGCTACGCTGTGCCGGTCGGCGGCAGAACGACAAAGCTATTGAATCACGAGGTTCTGTCTATGGATAGCACAGCGCGGAAGTTGAAAGTAAAGGACCTCCAAAGTGGCAACAGCGAAGAAATACCGTTTGATACGCTGGTTCTGGCAACGGGCGCCGACCCGGTGCTCCTCCCTGTCCCCGGAGCCGGGGAGTTTTTAGGCAAGGGAGTGCATTTTTGCACCAATCCCGCCAATGCCGAGGCCCTGCGCAATGCCGCGCTGGCTTCGAAGAAAAAAACAGCATGTGTCGTAGGTGGCGGTGCGACCGGACTGGAAGTGGCGGCGGCTTTAAAAGTTCTGGGGCTCGACGTTCACGTTACGAAAAGGACACCGCCGGTCATGGCGGATATTTTCGATCCGGACATGGGCGCACTGGTTTTAGCCAAACTTGCCGAGTTGGGAATTCATGAATACTTCGGCAAGGGCATTGACAGCATTAACGGCAAGGACCAGGTTGAATCGGTAACTATCGCCGGTCAGATCATACCTTGCGATCTTGTGGTAATGGCTGCGGGTATGAAGTCCAGGATACTGATTGCCGATGGTACCGGCATCATCGTGAACAAAAACGGTTTCGTCACTGACCAAGGCATGGAAACAAATATCAGTGGCATATTTGCGGTCGGTGACTGTGCCGAATCGTTCTCCCGATTGGATGGCACCAGAGGACCGGCGCTGCTGGCCACGACCGCCTACCGCCAGGGAGCGATCGCCGGCATCAACGCTGCCGGCGGAGAGGCGAAGTACAAGGGTTTCTACAATACTTTTGTCTCTTTTGTCGGAGATATGGAAATTGCCGCTACCGGGTTGAATTTGCAGGCAGCCCAGCAGGCCGGATATACAAATACCAAGGCAATCTTAGTCAAAGGAGCATTACGGCCGCATTACATTCAGAATAATTCGGAATTGACACTAAAAATTATCGTTGATGGTAATACAGCAAAAATCCTTGGCGGCCAGGCGATGGGCAAGGAAGGCGCCGCTTGGCGTATCAACGTTATCGGGTTGATGGTGACGCATGGGCTCACTGTCCAGGATCTTGAGGATACCGAATTCGCCTATTGTCCGCCTGTAAGCGATGTTTTTGACGTACTGTCCAGGGCGGCGGACATCGCGGTCAAGCGCCTAGGCAAGCCGGGGCAGTAACATCTGTTTCAATTCAAGGCATTTTTTCATCATTTAATTTATTTTGTTTGCAAATATGGAAAAAGTTAAAAAACTGAAAATTGCTTTTTAATTTTTAATCATTTATAATTAAAACAATGAAAAAGGTACTGGGGCTTTTGCTGTTCTTGATCCCTTTCTGGTTGCAGGCCGAGATTTACACTTTGCGCGTGGATGGTCCTATTGATACACTGCTGGAAGAATATGTGGTGGATTCTTTCAAGAAAATACATCTGGCCGGTAACGCCAGCCTGGTCATCATCGAAATGGACACCCCGGGCGGTTATGATACTTCGATGCGGGTCATCATCAAGGCCATGCTTAATGCCGAGATCCCCGTCGCCGTCTATGTTTCTCCCAAAGGAGCCCGTGCCGCTTCAGCCGGATTCTTCCTGCTGCTAGCCTCCGATATCGCCGCCATGGCCCCGGGCACCAATACCGGCGCCGCTCATCCCGTTTCGGTCACGGGCAGCGACATCGAAAAGACAATGAAGGAGAAAATCACCAACGACGCCGCTGCCTACGTCAAGACATTGGCCAAGAACCGCGGACGCAATATGGAAATGGCGGAAAAAGCCGTACGCGAAAGTCATTCTTATACCGCGGAAGAATGCCTTAAAAACGGATTGATCGACCTGATCGCCGCCGACACCCGAGATCTGATCGATAAATTGCACGGCAGAACGCTTACTTTAGCCAATAGCCGTGAGATCATCCTGAACCTGAAAAATGAAAAAATCATTTCTTTAAAAATGAGTGAGAGACAGAAATTCCTGCGCACAATCACCAACCCCAATCTGGCTTATTTTTTGCTGATTTTCGGCTTGATCGGTCTATATATCGAATTCACCCATCCCGGCGGCGTCATTCCCGGCATCCTCGGCGGCATTTCGCTTTTGCTGGCTTTCCTGGCCTTTCAAATCCTGCCCATCAACTATGTCGGCTTGTTTCTCATTTTGCTTTCCATTGGCTTTTTTATCGCCGAGATCAAGATCCAGGGATTCGGCATGCTGGGAGTCGGGGGTATTGTTTCGTTTGTATTGGGATCGATCATGCTCATCAATGCACCGATCCCGGAAATGAGGCCGGCCATGCCAATCATTTTAACTTTTGCCGTGTGTTTTGGCTGCATTTTCCTGTTTCTGACCTTGAAGGTCATTCAGGCCCTAAAAAGAAGAAAGGAAACCGGCCGGGAAGGGCTAATCGGAGAGATGGGGGTAGCTAAAACCGATATCGACAACCACCAGGGCAAGGTTTTTGTTCACGGCGAATGGTGGAATGCGGTAGCCGACGGCCAGATTCCGGCCGGCAGCAGAATTCAAGTGGACACCATTGATAATTTAATATTAAAAGTAAAAAAATCAGGAGGGTAAAATGCAATCAGGCGCTTTTTTCAGTCCGTTGGTCGTAGTGGCCGTCATCGCCATATTTTTTGTACTGAGTTGGATCAAGGTGCTAAAGGAATACGAGCGCGGAGTCATTTTCCGCTTGGGAAGGGTTTTGGACAAAGCCAAAGGCCCGGGATTGATCCTGGTCCTGTCCCCCATTGACAAACTTGTACGCATTAGTCTGCGCACCATTGTTTTTGATGTTCCGCCCCAGGATATCATCACCAAAGACAATGTTTCTGTCAAGGTAAACGCCGTGGTTTATTTCCGCGTCATTGACCCAAAGCGGGCGGTCATCGAAGTCCAGGACTATATGTATGCCACTTCACAACTGTCTCAGACCACCCTGCGTTCGGTCCTGGGCCAAGCCGACCTTGACGAACTGCTCTCAGCGCGCGACCAACTCAATTCACGCTTGCAGTCGATCATCGACGAACACACCGACCCCTGGGGAATCAAGATATCCATGGTGGAAATCAAGCATGTCGATTTGCCCCAGGAAATGCAAAGGTCCATGGCCAAGCAAGCCGAAGCCGAAAGGGAACGCCGGGCCAAAATCATTCATGCCGAGGGTGAAAACCAGGCCTCAGCCAAACTTCTGGAAGCGGCCAATACTCTTTCCCAGAATCCAGTCACCATCCAGCTGCGCTATCTGCAAACACTGGTCGAAATCGGAGCCGAAAATTCGACCACTATTATTTTCCCCATACCCATCGATCTGCTGAAAGGAATATTTGATAAAAAATAAATGGAAAAAACCTATTTTGAGATCAAGATAACGTTTGTCCATATCGTTATTTTTCTGATCGCGGTCCTGGGCATGGGAATTTTTCTTTTTTACATGGGCTACCAGGCGGGCCAGCGCCGGGGAAATCCGTTGACAGCAATAAACAGCGAACAAAATCAGGTGGACGCCGCCGGCATTCCGGAAGAGTTGCGTATCGTCGATGAAAAACCCATCAAAACCGCAGTCGGAAACACGAGCGCCAAACAGACTATTCCGGAAGAAATGAAGCTGCATCAAGCACAAATGAAAAAAGAACAACCGCCAGCCAGCCAGAAAAATATTTTCACAGATCAAAACTATACCATTCAAGTGGGCGCCTTTGCCGATTTTGCCAACGCCCAGAAATGCAGCAGCAGATTCTCCAGCCGCGGCTATCAAACCGCGATCATCGTGGAAACGATTAATAAGAAAAAATTGCATACCGTCCAGGTCGGAAGTTTTGCCACCATGGCCGAAGCCCAGAAGGAAAAAGCCAAGTTGGAAAACCTGGAGAAAGCGACATTCGCCATCAAAAAAGCGCGCTGAACTCAAAAACTATTTTTCTGTGGCTGAGTGCGAGTATCGCCTACGCATTTGCTTTTCCAAAAAATCAAATCGCCTTTCTGGCCTTTGTATTTTTGCTGCCTTTGCTGCTGACCATTGAAAACAAACAACCAGCCGCGATTTTCCGGATATTTTTTTGTTTTTCCTTTGTATCCTATTTGATCGTTTTGTACTGGATCCCCCGGGTAATGGTAAAATACGGTGGCACGACCTGGATACTGGGCATTGTCGGCTTGATCGCCCTGGCCGCGTTTTTATCGGTTTTTTCCGGCCTGGCCGGCATGCTTATCGGGAAATTTAGCAATGATGGGTCGGCCCACGCAGCCGCATTTTGGATCCCGACGATCTGGATTGCCAAGGATCTTGTTATCGAGAAAGTTTTCAGTGGTTTTCCCTGGTGCCTGGCCGGCTATTCCCAGTACAAAAACATCTATTTTTCACAATTGGCGGAAATTGGCGGCATCCACTTGATTACGTTTTTGCTCATCGGCATTAATGTCCTTATTTTCCGGCTGTGGAAAACAAAAAGCAAAAAAATATTGCTCGCACTTGTGGCTGTTTTTTTAACTGTATATGCCAGCGGCTTTTGCTTGCTGAAAAACCACACGGCTAAAATCGCCAAAATCCCCTTCCACCAAGCCGGAATTATCCAACCCAACAGCAACCACGACCAGGTTTTTGATTTTATCAGCGTACAAAAAACCCTAGACAAACTTTTCAGCACTTCATTGGCACTGAAAAAACAAGGAGCTGAATTGGTTATCTGGCCTGAATTCACAGTCCCGATCTATCCTTTACAAACGCCGCATTACCAAGATCAATTTTCCGTATTCAGCCAGCGTTATGTTCCATTACTGGCCGGTTTTACCGATTTGTGCAATTCTGATAATGTTTTTAATTCGGTAATGCTTTTTAACGGCAATAAAATTGAAAAATACGATAAGTTCCACCTGACCCCTTTTGGAGAATATGTTTTGTTCAGGCGTTGGTTGTTCTTTGTTAAAAAAATCACTGATCAGATAGGTGATTTTACTGCCGGGAAAAGTTTACATAATCTCAATTTTGCCGGCCACCTGCTGGCGACTCCCATCTGTTACGAGATCATCTACCCGGAGTTGGTCCGCACCATGATCACCCAGGGCGGAGAAATAATCGTGACCATTTCCAATGATTCCTGGTTCGGGAGATCGTCGGCCCCCTATCAGCATTTGGCCATGGCGATTTTCCGCAGCATTGAAAACCGCCGTTATTTGCTGCGCTCGACTTCCAATGGCATTTCGGCTTTGGTAGATCCGGCCGGCCGTATTATCCAACAGTCCCCCCTGCACAAGTCAGACCATTTTTTAGCCTCGTTTCGCTACCTGAAGCATAAAACCATATTTACCCGGTATGGATATCTTTTTCCTTATTTTTGCTTTTTAATGGTTTTGCTGGATGGCTTGTGGGCGATTATTAAAAAAATAGGTAAGCGCTTTTTACCAGCCCTGAAGGGCATAAAAAAATCCCGGCACAAACCGATCATGCGAAAGTGATCGGCCAAAATTTAGGGTTCTGCGAAATCCCTCTGCGGGCACCAACAGGATCAAGTGCATATGACTTGCCAGTTCGAATGACCATTTCAAGTATCTTTTAGTCGAGGTGATTAAATAAAAATACATTTACTCCGGTTTAAATAGCCAAAAAAGATAATATTTTCACCTGTAATCCGTGTACTCTCAAACTTGATGGGGAATTCTTGATGTTTCCAGTTCTTGATTTTTTGTTCATGATAGATGATACTATCCTTTCTCGACATGTACGCCTTTGAAATTTTCCAGGGGCACGAAATGCTGAAAGTGACCAATTTAAGAAAAGTTTACCAAATGGGTGAAACCGAGGTTCACGCGCTTGCCGGAATTACGCTCCATATCAAAAAAAACGAATTCGTTGCCGTCATGGGAGCTTCGGGCTCGGGGAAATCGTCGCTGATGAACATTCTGGGCTGCCTGGATCAACCGACCGCAGGCTCCTATGTTCTGAACGGCAGAGAAGTGAGTCAATTGGATGATGACGAACTTTCTTTCACACGCAACAAGCACCTCGGTTTCGTTTTCCAGAATTTCAATTTGCTGCCCCGTCTGTCCGCACTGAAGAATGCCCTTTTACCGACGAGATACGCTCAGGATTCCCAAGTTGATTACACCGGAAAGGCCGTCCATATTCTGGAAATGACAGGACTGGGAGAAAGGCTTCACCACCGACCGACGCAACTTTCCGGCGGGGAATGCCAGCGCTTAGCCGTCGCCCGGGCATTGATCAACGACCCTGACGTAATTCTGGCCGACGAGCCAACCGGTAACCTCGATTCCACCACGGCTTACGAGATCATGGGTCTGTTTTGCAATCTCCATGCCCGAGGGCATACCATCGTCATGGTGACCCACGAGCAAGACATCGCCGCCTATGCCAGGCGCATCATCATCATCAAAGATGGAAAAATCATCTCCGACTCCCGCAAGGACTGAACGCCTTTCCCCAGGCCGTCGGTTCGTTCCAGGGGTGGTACTATCGCTGGTTTGTTGCCTGTCGGCCTGCACCGTCAAGTCGAACCGTCATGAGGCGCGGGTTAAAAAGGGCGATTGGCAGAGAATCGTCTTGTTGAACGGCAGTTTGCAGGCCTTTAAGTCCGAGGAATTCAAGGTTCCGCAAACAAGCACCTGGCGCCAGCAGATCAAGTGGCTGGCCAGGGAAGGAGACGATGTAAAGCCGGGGGACGTGGTGGTTATCTTCGATCCAGCCAATCTGGCGGCGGAGATCGAAGCCAACAAGGAGGCATTGAAAAACAGGTCCATTGAAATGGCGCAGAAGGAAGCCGATTTCAGGCATCAGCAATTGGAATTGGAGGTGGAACGCAAATCTGCCGAAAACGATCTGCAACAAAGAGAAATCGATGCCTCCGTCCCGGAGGAGCTCCAGTCCAAGTATGAGTATGAGCAGAAACAACTGGAAAAACGTAAAAGTGTTTTTTCCCTGGACAGCGCGGAGACGAAAAAAAAGGTCAATTCGATGGAAATCCGGACCCAGATCGATATCATGAGAATTGAAATAGGAGATCTGCGGCGTAAGCTGATAACTTCCCAAAGCATGCTGGACAGCCTGGTCATCAAGGCACAAACGGCCGGAACGGTTGTTTATGGAGAGGCGGGATATCCGCGGCGTAAAATTCAGATCGGTGACACCGTTTTCACGGGCCGGACCGTCGCCACCATCCCGGACAGCTCATCGTTTTTTGTTCAGGGGTGGATCAGCGAAACCCACATGAAGAAAATCAGCGTCGGGCAGAAAGTCGACCTGATCCCGGACGCGTTCCCGGATCGGCAGTATCAAGGGAGAATAAAAAGTGTTTTTACCAATGCCGAACCCAGCGTGCAATGGGGAAAAGCGCATTATTTCAGGGTGGACATTGAACTTGAGAAGCTGGATCCGCGCATCATGAAACCGGGCATGAGCATGTGCTGCAAGGTATATGGGGATCGCTGTCGGGACGCGTTGCAAATTCCGCTGGAAATGACGTTATTCAACCGCGGGTCGTTTTGGATCAAACCCATCGGCCGGGAGGCGATCAAATTGCAGGCATTGGACTACGACGAATTCGTTGTGGTGGCCCGGGCAGAAAAAAATCGGACCGTTTCTCCCGGCATGCGGCTCGAACCGGCGCGGGACATCATCATGAATAAGGAGTCGAGAGACGGTGAAGAAAAGTAAGCTCCTGGCAGTGGGTTGGCCTGCATGGATGGCGCTGGGGGCGATTTTTTTTACCGCCTGCTCGAATGAGTCCGGGTATCGCAGCGAAAAAGTCGTCAAGGGCCCTTTTCATATCACTGTCCATGCCAGCGGGCGATTGCAATCCGCCGCTTCGCTTTTTATCGGCTGCCCCTCGGTCGAGCGCATGTGGGAATATACGATCACCTTCATGGCCCCGGAAGGCAAGCCGATCAAGAGCGGCGAAGCGATACTTTCATTCAATGACAAGGAGTTACGGGAGCGACTTCAGCTCAAGCAGGCCGAACTCGATACAGCGGAAAAAGAACTGGAAAAACTCGAACTGCAGGAAAATGAAACCTTGGACGGGCTTATGTTGCAGCAGGAGGAGGAGAAGGTCAAGCAGCAGAAGGTCCAGCACAAGGCCGAAGTGCCGGAAGAGTTCGTTGCCTCGTTGGAGATGAAGAAGCGCAAGCTGGATCTCGAACTCGCCGCGTTGCGCCTAAAAATGGCGCGCAGCCGCATCGGCAACCAGGACTCGGGGATGAAGTCGAGCCTGCAGGTGCAGCGCTCCAAGGTCAAGCTTTTGCAGGCGGAGATCGCCAAGGTCCAGGCCGATATAGCCAAGATGTCGGTCCTGGCTCCAAAAGAAGGAATGGTGGTGTACGCGCTGGATTGGGACGGCAAGAAAAAGACGGTGGGCGACACGTGCTGGATGGGATTAAACGTGCTCGAGTTGCCCGATTTAAAGAAAATGCAGGTCAAGGCGGCTATCCTGGAACCGCAGGCCGGACGGTTAAAAATAGGCCAAAAAACGGATGTCCGGCTCGACGCCAATCCCGACCGTGTGTTTTCCGGAATCGTCACCACTCTCGGCCGTATCTTCCGGATCAAATCGGATGACCAGCCGGTGACCGTGTTTGACGTTATCGTCGATCTGGCCGAATCGGACCCGACCTTGATGCGACCGGGAATGGCGGCGACGATCGACATTGACATCTCGTCCATGGAAAATGTTCTGCAGATCCCCGAAGCCGCGATCGTCTACAGGGAAGAGGGAACATTCGTCCGGAAAAAGGGGCTGCTAAAAAACACGCTTGTGCCCGTGGCCATCGGCGCCCGCTCCAAGGGAATGGTCCAATTGTTGCGGGGGGTGAAGGAAAACGATGAGGTCCTGGTCCGCGCCGACGGCAAGGGTGACGCCCGATGATCAGGGCAAGAATGCTCTTCCTGATCGGGGCGTTCGCGCTGGCCGCTGCCGCTTGCCGAGATGCCGGGGAGGCGGATCTCCTGGTTCTGGCCGTATACCCGATGACCTTTGAAATCAAGATACCCACTTTCGGTGAATTGCAGAGCGTCACTTCGACTCCCCTGGCCACGCCTCCCCAGCTCCGGGGTCGGCAGACCATCGCCTGGATCGCCGCGGATAATTCCATGGTCAAGCAGGGAGATGCCGTGGTTAAGCTGAATACCCTCTATTACATGGAACAGATCAAGGTTGAAGCGGCAAACATCGCCAAAATAAACCTGGAGATTGCCCAAAAAGAGCGGCTAATGCAGAAGGAGAAGTCCGACATCCAGGGCCAGATCGTCGTGACTTCGATCGAAAAGGAATTGGCCGATTTATACGCGGCCCGGGATGAAAGCATATTTTCGCGCAACAAGATCATCGAAGACGGCATTGATCTCGACTATTTGAAAGAAAAAGAGCGGCACTACAAAAAGAAAGGGACCAAGCTGGTGCGTAAAACCCAAGCCGAACTGCAGCTTCTGATTTCCAAAAGAAAAGCGTTTCAGATGAAACTGGATCAGTACAACGAGGCAATGAATTCGCTCGATATCAAGGCTCCCCACGATGGGCTCTTTGTCATCGAAAAACGATGGGACGGAGAAAAATACCGGGTTGGCATGGTTATTTGGGGAGGGGAAAAACTTGGTACACTGCCCAATCTGGATCGAATGGAGGCCAAGCTGTTTGTATTGGAGTCCGAAGCATCCGGATTGAAAGACAAGCTGTTTGTGTCTCTGACCATTGACCTCGAGCCGGCCAGGACCTTTTTCGGCCATGTCGTAGGCATCGACACGATCGCCAAACCTCTGGACGAGAAGAGCCCGCTCAAGTATTTCGAAGTAAAAGCCAGTCTCGACATCACCGACAAAGCCCTGATGAAACCGGGGGTCCAAGTCAAGGCGTCGATTTTAGTGAACCAACGCGAACATGCCATCTGCGTACCCAACCAGGCCTTGCTCTTTGAGCAGGGGAAATCGTTTGTCCATGTGAAAACGGCGCGGAGTGTGAAAAAGAGACAGGTCGAAATCGGCGAGCACAGCCTGACGCAGACCGTGATCGTCAAAGGATTGGCGGCGGGAGAGAAAGTTTTGCTGGGGAATCCGCAGTAAGGCAAATGAGGGGAATGCGATGAAGATGAAACAGGAGATCCTTGAAGCCGCCGAGTCGCTCATCCACCACAAACTGCGTACGATCCTTACCCTGCTGGGGATGATATTCGGTGTAGGCGCTGTGATCGCCATGCTTAGCATCGGTCGCGGCGCCGAGCGTGAGGCGCTCCAGCTCATCGATTTCATGGGGCTACGAAACATCATTGTCAAGACCAAGGTGTTCGAAGAGACCAAGCTCAAGGAGATCCGCGAGAATTCCCCCGGCCTGACGCTTCAGGATTTGAACGCCGCCCGGGAAACACTGCCGTTTTTAAGCGCCTACAGTGCCACCAAACAGGTGAAAGTGTATGCCTTGTTCAGCAGTGCGGCGGAGATCGACGCCGAGGTCCTGGGCGTTCTCCCCACCCACCTGGAAATGGCCAACCTGACCATGAACAGCGGGCGTTTTCTTCTGCCCGTTGACGATCTCGGCTATGCCCATGTATGTGTGATCGGCTCGCGGGTTGCGCAAGTGCTTTTCCCCGGCCGCGATCCGGTCGGGGAAAGACTCAAAGTCAATCATGTATGGTTGACGGTGGTCGGGGTCTTGAAAGATAAAAACCTGATCCGGAACGAATTTCAGGGTGTGCCCCTGAAAGGCGAGCAGAACAACGTTTACATCCCGCTGCAAACGGCGCTCAATGCGTTCCGCTTCGGCGTGTATGAATCCCAGATCGATGATTTCAGACTACAAATAAAAAAAGGTGTTCCCTGCAGTGCCGCTGCGGCAACTCTTGCGCAACTGCTCAAGAAACGCCACAAGGAAATCGATGATTATGAAATGGTCGTGCCGGAAGCCCTGCTGGAACAGCACCGCAAGACGCAGAACATCTTCACCATCGTGATGGCCTTCATTGCGGGGATATCGTTGCTGGTGGGCGGCATCGGCATCATGAATATCATGCTCGCCACGGTGTTGGAACGGACAAGGGAGATCGGTCTGCGGCGGGCCGTGGGGGCCAGAAAACAGGACATCAAGCGGCAGTTTCTGGTCGAAACCATCGCTATTTCCTCGCTGGGCGGAATGATGGGCATTCTGTTCGGTTTCGTCCTGTCCATAACCATTGCGGCGATATCGGGCTGGGCAGTGGGTTGGACAATTGGCGCCGTGCTTCTTTCTTTCTGCGTCTGCGCCTTTATCGGACTTGTCTCCGGATTGTACCCGGCGATGCAGGCATCCCGGCTGGACCCCATTGAGGCGCTGCGGCACGATTGAGCGGTTCGGGATGGGGAATGGCATAAAAGTTGTTCGGGTACAATACGAGATCAACCGAGATCATATGGAAATCCTGAAAAAGAATATGTGCATTCCATCTTGCTTTCTTTTGCCCAGGGCGGCATTGATGTAGTGCGCATAGAAAAGGACAGACCTTTTTCACCTGCTGGGGTTATCTTTTTCCCTATGTCTGTTTTTTCTTGACCCTGGGGAAGTTCCTCTGGCTGGTGGCGAAGAAAAAAGGCCGGCGCTACCAGCCCTGAAGATTGTAAAAAAAGTCGCCGCATGAGCCGATCAGGTTGAAGCGCTTCTCGGGAATTTTGATCGCTCGTGAAACGCCCATGTAATAATTTAAATTAAAAAGCGGGATAAGCGGCAAGGATTGCAACCACAAGTCATGGGCGCGTTCATAGATTTTCCGGCGCTTCTCACCATCCATTTCGCGCAGGCCATCTTCCAAAACGGCATCCATTTCCGGTTCGGAAAAACCGGCATAATTGAAGTAGCCGTCACTTGCAAGGATATCCTTCATATTCCAATCCATGTCCAATAAAAAAGCGGAAACGGCCAGGTCGAAATTCCCCTGCTTTAAATATTTCAAAAAAGTCTGGTATTCCACAAAAACAGGTTTCAATTCAATGTTGAAGGCCTTCATCTCCTCGCACAAAAACAAGACCAGTTGCTTGCGTACAACCGATTCGCTGTTGGTCAGAATTTTAAGCTTGCGGGGTGCGGGAAGGGCGACAGTTGGAAAGGTCTGCGGACGTTTTTCGGCGCTTAAATAAAGGAATGGTGAAAAAACCTTCTCGCCCGTTCCCTGCAAAAAGATATCCAAAAAGCTGGTCGGCAATAGGCGGTTGTACAGTATGCGCCGCAAATTCCGGTCGATTCGGGAATTCTTCATATTGAATACAAGGTAAGTGAATCCGAATTTATTGTATTTCAGCAAACTGAATTGTTTTTGCCATTTTTTCATTTTCGAATATGTTTTTGCGTCGTCACTATGAATTTCAACCGCATCGATTTCGGCATTCAACAACTTCAGGGGGGCCTGCCTGGATTCCCTTAGTACGTAATAGCGAATCCTGGCAAAAGAACCACGTTGCGGCCAGAAAGGATTTTCCAGGAGTTCGAACCCTTCGGGCTCATTGCGGCGAGCCAACTTATAGGGGCCACTTCCCATGGGGACATGCCGCCTGAATTTCAGCGGATCAAAGCTCCTGATTTCTTCGGCATTCAATATTTTAAAAGTCAGATAGTTTTTCCAAGGAGCGAATTTTCCTTTTAATTTGATGCGCAAATTTAACGGGTCGATGGCCTCGATTTTCTCCAAAAAATCGAGGTCCGCCAGATAAGGATACTCAAAAAGAGGGTTTTTAAGCAACGCCACCGTGGCCACAACGTCACGGCTGCTCAAAGTCGAACCATCGGCAAAAAACGCGCCCTTTTTCAACGTAAGCGAAATCTCCAGCCGCGCTTCATTTGGCGATGCCGCAGCGACCAGTTCCGGTCGAATTTTTCCCTGGCCGTCAAAATAAAAAAGGGATTGGTAGATTTTGTTCATCACTGCTTGAGCCGTCTCGCTGGTCGCGTAAACCGGGTTGAACGTTGCAGGAAAATCAAAGCAGGCGATGCGCAAAAATTTCTTTTCCGCAGCAGTAAAAAAAAGCGGCAAAAAAACAATATAAAAAAAACAGAACCGGGAAAATTTCAAATTAAAATTTCGAGCTTTGGAAGACGGAAGGCAACCGCATCCCAAACAACGGCAATGACATTTATTTGACCAAGCGCACTTCGCTGATTTCTGGAATTTCTTCTTTCATTACCTGTTCCACATAACCCTTGATTGTATAGGTGCTCATTGGACAACCAAAACAAGCTCCTTTGAGCCGCACCAGAACCGCCTTTTCTTCAGCCAGAACATCGACCAATTCAATATCGCCGCCGTCGCCCTGCAGCGCCGGCCGGACTTTTTTAATCACGGCCATAACTTTTTCCTTCAGTTCCATTGTAACTCCTCAATCGTATTTTAACATTTCCTGCAACGCCCGGCCAGCTTTTTCGCTGATGGCAGGATCGATTTCAATCTCATACTTTTCCTCAAGGAGAGAATCGTATATGTCTTTGAGCGCCGTCCGCTTCATGTTACTGCAGATCTTCTGGGACAGGGCCGGGAAAAAATATTTGCCGGGATTTTCTCTTTTCATTCTTTGCAGCAAACCTTGCTCCGTGGCAATGATAAATTCTTTTAATGGAGATTTTTTAACATAATTCAGCATGCCGCTAGTGGAAAGGACCTCATCGGCGCCGGCGATCACTTCCGGGCGCACTTCCGGATGTACGATCACTTTCGCGTGCGGATAGCGGACCCGCATGGCCGTAATTTCCTCTTTTTTTATGCGGTGATGAACATAACAGAAACCCTCAAACAAAATTACTTTTTTGGCCGGCACGAATTTCTGTACATAGCTTCCCAAGTTCTGGTCAGGGATAAAAATTATTTCTTTAGCCGGCAAATTCTCTACGACACGGATAGCATTGGCCGAAGTGCAACAAACATCGCTTTCCGCCTTGATCTCTACTGACGAATTTACGTATGTGACAACCATGGCTCCCGGATGACTGTCTTTCATTTCGCGCAGTTCGTCCACCGTGATCATATCGGCCATGGGGCAACCGGCATCGAGGCGCGGCAGCAGAACCTTTTTTTCAGGTGCGAGAATTTTGGCTGTTTCAGCCATAAATTTTACGCCGGCAAAAACAATCATGGCCTGGCTTAAGCCAACCGCTTTCCGGCTCAAATCCAGGGAGTCCCCTATGAAATCGGCGGCAAGCTGCACTGCCTCGATTTGGTAATTATGGGCCAAAATGATGGCGTTTTTCTCATTTTTTAACTTGCTGATCTTTTGGTTCAATTCAAAGTTTTCATTCATTGGTTTTTTATGAATTATTTTAGCCTTTTTAAACACCGCGGTCAAATATCGGGAAATTAGCTTCATCACCAAGGACTTGCGGGTTTGACTATCACGGTGACGCAACTTCACTTTTCGGAATAATTGCTTTTTATTAAGAAATCATGATTATCGTTAACCCGAAATATTGTATAATACGTATACTCTTTTTGGAGATAAATTAATGAAAAAAACATTTTTATCATTATGTTTTATAATCATAACGGCGCTGATTTTTCCCCCTGGCTGCTCAATAAAAAAAATCGCCATGAATCAGGTGGCCAACGCTTTGACCGGCAAAACTTCGGGAACGGTATTTAGCGGAGACAATGACCCCGAACTGGTCGGCGACGCGTTGCCCTTTGCCATCAAAATGTACGAATCCCTCCTAACCGCCAATCCCGGGCACCAGGGATTGCGACTGCAGACAGGGAGCTTGTATATTATGTATGCCAACGCTTTCCTGCAGACGCCGGCCGTCATGCTCCCAGAAACAGAATACAAAAAGCAGGAGTTTGTTTTCAAGCGCGCCAAAAACTTGTATTTGCGTGGCCGCGACATTATTCTCAGCGGTCTGGAAAACAAATTCCCGGGACTTCGCGAAGCTTTGCGAAAAAGAAACTTCAACCATGCCCTGCAATCCACAACCAGGAAAGATGCGCCCTTGCTCTATTGGGCCGGAGCCGGCTGGCTTGGCGCTTACGCCATCGATCCCTTTGACATGGATCTGGGCATGACCTTGCCCGCGGCAGCCGCTTTGATGGAGCGGGTTTTCAAGCTGGACAAGAATTTTGCCGACGGAGCGATCCACGAATTCTATATTTTATACTACGGCTCCCTGCCCGAATACATGGGGGGAAGCGCAGCGAAAGCCCGCGAACACTTCGATCAAGCGCTAGCCGTTTCCAATGGAAAATCTACTACTGCCTACCTGTCGCTGGCCACTACCGTTTCTATCAAAGAGCAAAACCTAGCTGAATTCAAAGCACTGCTAAACAAAGCGTTGGCCATGGATGCGGATTCGGTCCCGGAAAAAAGGTTGGTAAGCATCTTGAATCAACGCAAAGCAAAATGGCTGCTGGAACACATGGAAGATTACTTTTTGGAAACCGAAGAATCAGATCCAGCACCAGAGGAGAAAGGAACATGAAATGGAAAAAATTTCTTGTCGCTCTGTTTTTTCTGCCCTTTGCTCTTGAAGCACAGGTAATAAAAATCGGCAGTATCGCCCCGGATCGTTCACCTTGGAACGATGCTTTAAAGGAGATCGGTCGCGAATGGGAAGCGATATCCAAAGGCCTGGTGAAATTAAAAATTTATCCTGGCGGTATTGCCGGCAGCGAAGAGGACACGATCCGCAAAATGAAAGTAGGAACCCTTGGCGGCGCGGTCCTGACCAATATCGGCTTGACAAAGATCTATCCCGACGCATTCGTTCTCAGTATCCCGTTCATGTTCCATTCCGAAAAGGAAATGGCATATGTTATGGAGCGTCTCAATCCGATCTTTGAAAAGCAGATCCAGGAAAAAGGATTTAAGGTCATTATCTGGACCATGAGTGGCTGGGTGAATTTCTTTTCAAAAAAGCCGGTTTTGTATCCCCAAGATCTTAAGAAACAAAAATTGGCATTCAGCACCGGCGAGCCGGCAATGGAACAGGCCTGGAAAAAATCGGGTTACCACATCGTCCCCAGCGATTTAAAAGACCTGATGATGGCTTTGCAAAGCGGCATGGTCGATGCATTTTATCTTCCTCCGCTAATAGCGGGTTCGGGACAGTATTTTCCTCTTGCTCCCCACATGTATTCGTTGAAAGTCGCTCCATTGGTGGGGGGCATGGTAATCATGGACAAAATATGGCAACGAATCCCGGAAAATTTCAAACAGCCCATGCTGGATGTGGTGACCAGACTTTCAGATAAATTGGCCGGGGAAACCGCGGATCTGGAAAGAAAGGTTCTGGATTCCATGAAAAAAAACGGCCTGATTATCCATGAACCTCCCTCCGACAGTTTGATGAAATGGAAGGAAGCGGCCAACAAGGGCATGGATGAGTTGATCGAAAAAGTATTCAGCAGGGAGATCTATGAGAAGCTACAGCAGATTTTGCAGGAATACCGAATGAAAAATGCAGGTTAAACCATTCCTGAAATTCGGAAAAGGGCTTGAGAATCTCCTGGCTTTTTTGTCTATTTTTCTGCTGGCTCTTTTCCCATTCCTGGAAGTGATCGCCCGCAAATTCTTTCACACCGGCATCAGAAATTCCACTGAATATACCCATCATCTGGTTTTGATTTTGGCCTTTGTCGGTGCAGCCATAACCACAAGAGAAAATAAGCACCTTTCCCTTACCCTTAATTTGAAATTCAAACCACGAATTTTAAGCCGGATCCATGTGGTCACTTCCTTTCTAAACACCGCTTTTTGCACGGCTTTTGCCTGGTGTTCCATGTCCTTTTTGTTGAATGCCTTCGATGCCGGCGAAAAGATCGCTATTTTCCCCTTGCGCTGGATCGTCATGGTCATGCCATTGGGATACGTGCTGATGGCCTTTCGTTTCTTTCGGCAAGCCCCCGGAGGAGCATGGGGCAAAGGGATTGCTTCATCGGGATTCGCCTTCGGCACCTTGCTGGCATGGGGAGCACTGGCAAACATTGCCCAAGTCCTGGTCCCGGCCTGGGCCAACTTTTTCGATGCCCTGATTCCATTCTATCACCAGATCGGGATGCACCTGGCCTCGCCCATCATCGTACTTTTAATTTTAACGGCCCTGGCCGGAGTTCCGATATTTGTCGTTTTAGGCGGCATAGGCTACATGCTTTTCGCCCATACCGGCCAGCCCCTGGAAGTCGTTGCCAACGAAGCCTACTCACTTTTAATCAGCCATTCCATACCCGCCATTCCCCTTTTCACATTTACCGGCTTTATCCTCTCCGAGAGCAAGGCCGGAGAAAGGTTGGTCCGGCTTTTCAAAGCTGTTTTTTCCTGGTTCCCCGGTGGTCTGGCCATAATGGCCATCCTGGTATGCACGTTTTTTACCACTTTTACCGGCGCCTCTGGAGTCACAATATTGGCCGTGGGTGGATTGCTGTCTTATGTACTGATCGGCGGCCAATACAAGAAAAACTTCAGCAGCGGCCTGCTTACCGCAACCGGAAGCATCGGCCTGCTCTTTCCTCCGAGCTTGCCGGTCATCATTTACGGGGTTACCGCTCAAACCAGCATAAAGGATATGTTCGTGGGCGGGATCGTACCCGGAATCATCATGGTAATGGCTATGGTTTTGGTTGCAATTTTTTACGCTTCAAAAAACAAAATCCGCCGGGAACACTTTGTTTTCAAAGAAGCCTATGCCGCCATCAAAGATTCTTTTTGGGAAATTCTTTTGCCAGTTATCATCATTTGGGGATATTTTGGCGGGATCACCACCCTGGTGGAAAGCGGCGCGGTCGCCGTTTTGTACGCCCTTGTCGTTGAGGTTTTCATACATAAGGACATAAAATTCCGAGATTTGCCTCGGGTATTGCTCAAATGCATGCCCATCATTGGCGGTGTTTTGGCCATTCTGGCCCTGGCCAAAGGACTTTCCTATTATATCGTGGATGCGGAGATACCCATGCAGCTGACCGCATGGGTGCAGAACAACATTCATTCCAAATACATTTTTCTTTTGCTTCTTAATATCTCCTTGCTGATCACGGGCTGTTTCATGGATATTTTTTCAGCGATCATGGTCGTGGTGCCCTTGATTATCCCGCTGGGTAATCTATTCGGCATTCATCCGGTGCATTTGGGGATTATTTTTCTGGCCAACATGGAATTGGGCTATCTGACACCACCGGTTGGCCTCAATCTTTTTCTAGCTTCTTATACATTCAATGAGCCGCTCAGAAAATTGTATAAAGACGTTTTCCCTTTTCTGTTGATTCAAATCGTGGTGGTTTTATTGATCACCTACGTTCCCCTGCTTTCCACAGGACTGCTGGCATTTTTCAAATAAAGCCTTTTTCTAAAAAGTAATTCGTGCAAGAAGATTTATTCAAACTCGGGTGAATTGCCAATCAGGATGGAAATGACTTTGTTTTCATTCGGGAAGACTTTTTTCATAAAATCAATTCCGTCTCCCTGGATGATGAAAAGCCCAGCAACCCCTTCCAGTTGCACAAAGGGGGTCTTTTTTTCGGA
Source organism: Acidobacteriota bacterium (assembly GCA_018897435.1). Lineage (GTDB taxonomy): Bacteria > Acidobacteriota > Aminicenantia > UBA2199 > UBA2199 > UBA2199. The sequence goes on from JAHIKI010000034.1 coordinate 32,323, forward strand.
ATGGTTCAGCTTGATTTGGGGATAGTTAATGCGCATCATACCAAGGTTGCTGCCGATGCCGATACCTTTTTCAGTTTTAAAAAATTCGCTGATGAGCGAAATTCCCCATACTTTGCCTTTGTTTTCATATACATACAACAACGGCTCATTGCTTTGATCCAATATTTTGTATACATCAAAATAAACATCATTGACCAGAATTTTTCTTTTTAAAACAATATGAGATTCAATGAATAGCTTTTCCATCTGCGCAACAGTCATTCCCAAGGTGATGCGGCCGACGCTTTTTCCGGAGATCAACAATTCCCCGGGTATCGGCTTGCCAAGAAAACGAATGGAACGTAATTGCATGCGAACCATTTTCCCGGCAAGTGGAGCGGAGAGGGCAAAAAATTCCAGCCCCGCATCTTGGATTTCCACGCCAACCCGGGAAAAATCGGTACCCTTGACAATCTCAAGAACATTATCCGTTGATTTAATATAACCATGTTTGGGCGTCGTGACGGTGATCTCCGAGGAAACCACATTCTGATTCTCAATTTTTTCAATCGCGTTTATTTTAAATCCGCGAAATTCTCCCTTGGTGATCTTGGTTCGCGCATTCCCACGGACAAGCATTTGGCTGCCCTGCAAAATTTCCAGCCGTTTTTTAAAAGCGTCGGCCAGTGCCGCCAGTTGCGGGTCGATGTCTTGAGAAATTAGCGGACCATTCGCCTTGACAGAACCGGGCGCCTGCCCTGCAAATGCATCATCCGTTAGAATTGTTTCCGAATATTTTGGTTCACGGATCAATAAATTATTAGAAAAAACTGAAGTATAGTCGCTTACACTTGATTTTTCTTCCTGTTTCGGCTCCTGGGTCTGAATTTTATTTGTGTCTTTCTTTTGCTGCGGACGATCGATAATAAAGAAAAGAACAATAAACAACAACACAACCGCCGACAAAATCCAGATCATTCGCATGGGAAGCGAACTTTTTAATTGTCCCGGCTGCGTTGCCATTGGCATGGCATCGACAGCAGGCGGGGGGGGGTGGTTTGCGGCTGTTTCCTTTTCATCAGCTTTTTTTGGCAACTTTACCGATTCGCCTGCTTGTACTACCTTTGCTTGTTCCGGATCAGCTGCTATTCCGGTAGGAGGCTGGCCAAGATCACCGGACACGGGCGGGACATTTTTTTCGCTAGATTTCATTTCGGTCATGAGCAACTCCGGGAATAACATAAAACACCTGGCTTTTTTTGTCAATCATTTAATCCTTCTATTGAAATGAATATCAAATAGAATCGTTACAAATTTCCAAAAATCTTATTCCTGCTATATTTAATTTGCAATTCAATCAACCAAGTCAACAATAATACACATTTGCCATGCTTTTGTACTGTTTAAAAAATGTCAATTCAGCCTGGATATCCTAAAAAGGAATATAAATCGAAATTATTTCAATTCCTTGATCTCCTCGCGGCTTTGCACCTGGAAAAACCTGTATTTTTCATAGACCTGGCCCAGGTAATAGAATTCGACCTGCCGCCGTCCCTGGCTGAGCTTCGGGATGTAGATGAAGGTCACGCCGCCAGTGTTGGATTCGCCGCCAAATGGCATTGCGACTCTATCCCTGATTCCCCATCAAAAAAAATAAAAAAACCTCGTTGGCCTTGATAGAACAAGGTATAATGGGTTTTGATATCAAACAAAAACCATAACCAACGAGGTGAAGATATTATGTCACAAGGATTGCTTCCATACAAGTATG
>JAHIKI010000035.1 GCA_018897435.1 Acidobacteriota bacterium
ATGGCCGGCAAATAGGAGTAGCGGTTGGCCACCGGGAAAAATTGCCAGACCGGGCCGAACACCGGGAGCAGGGAAACAAGGAAAAAGCCCCAGCCCCAAAGCCATTCGCGCCGGAATTTCTTGAGCAACAAAAAGGATCCGCCGATCAAGATGATCGAATAAAAAATGGAGAACCACAATGACGGCATGAAAAACCGCATGTCTGTCGGGTAGTGCGCGGAGAGGCGGGACGGCCAGATGGTTTTTTGCAGATAAAACGGGATGACCCATAGCGAGTTTTTCATTATAACTTGATGCAGGCCGCCGGAATACTGCCCGGAAGACTGCACGGAAAAGGCCTGCACGCTGTTCCAGCTGCTGATGGCGTACAAAAGCAGGATGACGGCGAAGGGGATCTTTTCGAGCCAGCGTTTTTTGGATATCCGGCTCTCAAATTTCCAGTCCATGAGCAGCAAGACCGCCGGCAGGACCAGGGCGCTCATTTTTGCAAGAATGGCGAAGGCGAACAGGAGCAGTGTTGCCAGGTAATCCCGGCCGGAGTCCTTTTTAAGATAGCGGATATAGAATTGCAGTGCCAGCAGGAAGAAAAAAGTGAACAGCAGGTCCTTTCTCTCCGTGACCCAGGCCACGCTTTCCACACGCAGCGGGTGTATGGCAAAGAGCAGGCTGGTGAAAAAAGCCGTTGCCGGCGAACGGGAAACGTTGCGGATCAAAAAAAATACCAGGAGAGCGTTAAGAATATGCAGGAACAGGTTGACCGCGTGATAGCCGCGCGGATCCAATTCCCACAATTTGTATTCCAGCGCAAAGGTCAGCGTGACAAGCGGCGAAAAAAGCGTATGCGGCCGGGTCGTGGTGAAAATCTGCTTGATATTCGCGGGCGCCAGCGACCGGACCAGCGGGTTGGCGGTCAAATAGGCGGTGTCGTCAAAATTAGTGAACCCATTGGACAGGGAGGGGAAAAACGCGGCCGCCACGATGAAACAAATCACTAGGCATAAAAGAAGATCCTTTTTTTTCATTGCCGCCAGGAGTCTCATAAGCTGGATTTAAGCACAAAGAAAAAAACCAGTCAATTCGCAGCGAACGGCGCGGACTCAGGGAACGAGCGGCCGGCGCTGCAGGAGGCCGATCCATTTGAGGCGCTCGATCAATGCGGGTTGATCGGGGTTCAACTGCAGCGAGCGCTGGTAGAAATCCAGGGCTTCATCGGCCTGCTGCAGGTCGAAAAGCAGGTTGCCCGCGCTGTTGAGTACCTTGAAATCCGCTTTATTTTTTTTTACCAGCCGCCCGATCCTCTCTTCCCCTTCCTCTGCGCGCCCGGCCAGGATAGCCAGTTTGGCCGATTGCAGCTGCTCGGGAACACCCGGGGATTCCTTGCCCGGCCAAATGTCCCAGGCTGAACCGAAATTGCCGCGGTTGATGAAAAACCGGACCTGTTGACCGGGCTCCAGCGAGCGAAAGGAGCTCTCTTGTTTTTGGATTGTTTTCAGCCACTTTTTGGCCAGGGGAGCGGATAAGGCAGACACCTCCGCGCGGGCTTTTCCCCATTCGGCGAATGCCAAGTACAGCTCAAGGCGCGACGTATTCATCCATTCTGCGGGAAGTGTCCGGGTCATTTCCCGGAGCGTCGCCTCCGCAGCGTCCAGGTCGCCGCGGGCCAGATGGATCTTCAGGAGCCGGTGCAGGCGCTGTCTCGCGTACAGGGGATCGAGCTTCAGGGAGCGCATCTTTTCCAGCCAGCCCAGGCTCTCCTCGTAGTGGGCTTTTGCAAAAGCGATGTCGGAGAGCTGCAGGGCGATGACGACGGCGGTGGAATTTTTCATCTTGAATGAGAGGGCGCGGCGCAGGAGGATTTCGCTGCGGATGAAATCCCCGTTCTCCCGGAGTTGGCCGGCGTACTTGTTGAGGAAAAAACTGTCGTTCGGGCAGGAAGCGAGGGCGCTTTTCCAGAAATCCGTTTCGCTGTGGTATTTTTGCGAATGGACGATCACAGCCGAGGCCGAAGCGACCAGCAGGGTGGCCAGCGCGGCCTTTCTCACTGAGGGGCGTAGGGCGTTCAGCCAATGACCCAGGAGCCAGGCCCAGCCGATGGCCGGGACCATTAGGTAGCGGGTGGAAATGCTGAAGGGATGGATGGGGGTAAAGACCAGCAGCAGGGCACCGCCGAGGAAAGGGGCGATCCAAAACCAGGCATGGATAAGCTCGGCCCGCTTGCGGCCCCAAATGGGTAACAGTATGAGAAAGAGGATCAAGCCCGCACCCGCGGCCAGGTAAAAGACAGTTTGCACCGCGTCCACCGGCAGGAACATGTCGTAGTGGAACGGAAAGACGAGCGAGCGGGCATAGTAGCCGAGCGTTCCCAGCACCGGCAGGACATTTTCCCAAAGGGTGGGAAAGGAGCGGATGGGAAAATCGCCGCGGCCGATCACCGCTGACTTGAGCAGCCAGAAACCCGCGGTGACAAGCAGGGGGAGGATATAGAAGGGCAGGGAAAAGCGGCGCCGGCGCATGAGTTCATGGAGCGGGAATAGCGGCAGGAAGAACAGGGATTGTTCCTTGGCGAGGAGGGCCAAGGCATAGCTCACCAGGGCGAGCAACCCCAGCCACGGCGAATTCTTTTCCAGGAAATGGTCGAACAGAAGCAGAGAGAGCACGCCGAAAAGCAGCATCAGCAGGTCGCAGCGGCCCACGACCCAGTTGATGTTGTCGAGGTGGAGGGGAAACAGGGCGTAGAGAACAACGGCTGTTTCGGCCACTCCAGGATGGGCGGTCTGCCGGCGGAGAAAAAGATAGAGGATCAGCAGGGCGGCGATGAAGAGCAGCAAGTTAACCAGGCGCAGCCGGAAGGGGGACAATCCCCAAATTGCTTTTTCCATCATAAAGGAGAGGATAGTCAGCGGCCGGTAGTAATCGTACCCTGAATTTCTTTGGCTGGTGGAAGCCCAATAGCCGCTTTGGAATGGGGCGGTCAGGGAAAATTCTCCTTGCAGAAGGGCATTTTCCTGGATCATGGGTTTGGAATCCCATATCAACTCGTGGTTCAATGCCGGAAGATAAACCAGAAAAATCAACAGCGCCAGGGCCGCGGCAAAAAGAACTTTTTTATTCATCGTCGGCAGTTTCATTCGGCCGGGAAATAAACGCGCTGCAGGTCTTTTTTGAATTCGGCGGGCGAATATTTGCGCAACAACTTTTGTCCGCGGGCAATCAATGTCCTTTGCATCTCCGCATCCTCCAACAGGCGCCTGATCTTTTCCACCCATTCGTCGGCAGCAAGCGGATCGTCCACAAAGATCGCCGCATCGCCGAGGATCTCCGGCAGCGACCCGGCGCGGGAAACGACCGCCGCGGTTCCGCATTGCAGCGCTTCGAGCGGCGGATAGCCAAAACCTTCATTCAGGCTGGGAAATACGAAAGCGGCGGCATTTTTATAAAGCCAGGCCAGATGGCGGTCGGGAACGTAGCCGGTGAATGTGACCAGCCGGCGGTCGGGTGCCGGCAATGGGGCCAGCAGTTGGGCCGCCCTGGCCTCGCTGATCTTTCCGGCAATGAGCAACGGGACCTGCAGCCGTGAGATCGCCTGCAACAGGGTCTCCAGGTTCTTCACCCGGTCGGCCCCGCCTGTATACAGCAAGTATTCGCCAGGGTAGGAAGTGGTTGGTTTAATTGCTTGGGTGGAGGTGAATTGTTCGTCAAGCATGCAATGTAGGATTTCGACTTTTTTTTCATCGATGGGAATGAATTCCAGCAGATCGGCGGCGGTCTTGGCCGAGATGGCCAGCACGCTATCGGCGCGCAGGGCCGATTGGATGATCCTTTTGAAAACCAGCCGGTGGCGCAGAGAAAAAAACTGCGGGAACTTCAGGGGGGTCAGGTCGAAAACTGTCAAGAGATAGCGGACGTTCCGCGCCCGGCCCGGCAGGCCATAGGCGGTCGAATGGTAGCAGGCAGCACCGTGCCCTGAAAAAATTTTGGGCAGGAAAATGGAATCGGTCAGCGTGATCATGCTCCTGGGTGCGGCGGTGAATACTTTTTGGGCGCTGGCGGGCAAGGTGTCATTGCCCCGGAAATAAAGAAATGCGGCACGCTCATCGCGGCCGAAGGTTTGCACAATGTTCCTGACATAGCGGCCGATGCCGCGAAATGCGGAAAATGTCTGCAAAGGACGGCCATCTATGATGATTTGCATGGCAAACTTTCGATTTCGCGGAGATATTCTTTCGCTGCTCTTTTCCAGGAAAAGTATGGTTTTCGAACCTGCCAGCGGTTCAGCAGTTGCCGCTTGGCTTCTTCCTCCTGTTGCAGAAATCCGGAAATGGCCGCGGCGATGAGTTCGGGATCGGGCCGGTCAACGAAAAGGGCGAGGTCCCCATACAATTCCGCCAACGAACTCCGGCGCAGAAGCAGCGATACGGTGTCGCAATTCAGAGCTTCCATGGGCGGCAGGCCGAAGCCTTCGTATTCGGAAATATTCAGGAAAAGGGAAAGCGAAGAGTAGAAGGCGTTGAGCTCATTTTCGGGAAGGCGTTGCAGCCAGAGGATATCCATTTTATTTTTTTTCAATGTGTTCTCCGGCACGGCGTGGTTTTCACCGATCAGCAACAGGACCGTGTCGGGATGCCGTTTGCGCAGGATCTTCTGGGCGGCGATGATCTCGGGAACATGGCGGCGCTTGAAAAAATTGCCCAAAAAACCGATCAAGCGCTTGCCGGTAAGACCATGGTGGGCTTTCCATGCCTCGATCTCGCCGGCAGCGGCGCAGCGGAAACGCTCATCGATACCCAAGTGGATCCGCTTCACCTTGGCGGCGGGAACGGCCGTGCGTTTGATGATTTCATCCCTGGAAAAATCGGAATCGGTAAATATGACCCTTGCTCTTTTGAAGCTGTGAGCGCCGGCGAAGTTTCTGTATAGACGGTTTAGCGGCGAATAATTGTCGGGCAAAGCTTTCCAGGAAATATCATGAACGGTTAAAAGCGAGGGGGTCGGCATAAAAAAAGGCAGCGTATAATTTGGAGACCAAAAAAGATCGAAATGGCCGCGCCGTACTGCTTTTCCAAGCAGTGTATTTTGCCAATAAAGATAACTGCCCTGCCTGGCCAAAACATGGGTGTGCAGGTTCGGGAAATCGAGATGGGTTTCGAAATCCTCCTTCAAGAACAAAGTGTATTCGTTGGCGGTATCCAGGGGTAGCAATTCTGAGAGTAGAGACTGGAAATAGCGGCCAACCCCGGTCAGGCGCGAGGAGAGACAGGCACCGTCCAGGGCGATTTTCATTCTCCATTTCCTATTTTCTTCTTGCTTGCGGCGACTATCAAGATGCGATTCGCCCATAGCTGTACTGGAAGCAGCAACGACAGGAACTTGGCAAGCAGCGGTTTGATCCCAAGGCGGAATTTCAATTTCCCGTTTTTCAATGCGTAGAGGCCGAAATGGTCGTTGAAGTAGCTTGAATCAATGATATGCATTCCCGCGTGTTCCAGCATGAAGGCCAGGTCTTGAAGGTTGTATAGACGGATATGCGGCCGCCAATCACTTTTATTAAAGAGGTGGCTCTCCTGCACCGGCCCCCAGGGGGACTTCCGGTAGCGGAGCATCTGGTAGGCAAAACCGAACCACGAGGGATTGTCGGTCGTCAGTATCAGCAGACCGTCTTGGGTCAAGCTCTCCCTGATTTTGTGCAGGACCGGCAACGGGTTGAAGAAGTGTTCGATGGTCTCGAGCAGGGAGACGGTCCGGTAGCGTGCGGTTGTCATGGGGATTTCCTGGCCCGGATTTTTGCAAATCGGATTTTCGCTATCGATGTCAAAATCGATGAAACGAATATTGTCCGCGTCCAGATTGTCCTTGAATTCCGGCGTCATGCCCAGACCGATCAGGTCGATTTTGAGCCGTTGGTCATAATATTCATGGAGCAGGGAAGCCCAACCGCCCGGGAAAGGCCCGATATCCAGGATACAATCCTCAGGCTGCATGGAAATTGATTGGGTCAGTTTTTGCAGAGTGAGTCGGTAGCGATAGGCGTGAAGCTCGGTGAAACTCATGCCGCGTATGGCCTTGGGATAAGCGTCGCCTAAAATTTCTTTTGCCAGCGGTTTATATGCAGCCAGCCATTTGCTGAATTTTTTATTGTTCATGGACCGGGGGGCGGTCAGCGGTGGGAAGTTCCTGAAGCTGGAGTCGGTGCGGCTTGTTCATCATGGCAATGATGATACCATTCTCTTTTTTTTCCTTCAACCTTTCCGTCCGGACGACCGAAGATGAATCCGGCTGTTCTTTGCATCTGCCGCCCCGAACCGGTATAATGAAGGCAACGAATATGGCACTGAGTGTGGTATGGATCAATTTCAATGGTTTGCGGTTGCTGCAGGAGCATTTTGCTTCCGTTGTCGATGCCGTGCGCTGCGAGGAATCAGATGCCGAGTTCATCGTGGTGGATAACGCGTCGCGTGATGGTTCGCTGGAGTGGCTTGCGCACAACTATCCGCATGTCCGACTGTTGCCCGAGGAACACAATCGTTTTTTCGCCCCGGCTGCGAACCATGGCATTGCGGCGGCCCGGCACAACCTGGTATTATTGCTGAATCCCGATGTGCATGCGGTAGCGCTGCACCTTGGCAAAGTCTATGCCCGGTTTGAAACCGAAGAGCGTCTGTTCGCCATCAGCCCGCGCTTGATCGATCCGCGCGACGACAGCCAGGAGAAACTGTTCGCCTACCGCCGTAATAGGGGTACGGTCGATCTGGTGGCGCCGCAACATTTTTCGCCGGAGCAGGAGAGTCCGATTCCCTACGGCACCGGCGGCGCGCTCTTCCTGCGCCGGGATGTTTTTCTTGCGTTGGGAGGATTTCGCGAGGTTTTTGCGCCCTTTTACTGGGACGATCCCGATCTGGGCGTGCGGGCCTGGGCGGAGGGCTGGCGAACCATTTATTTCCCCGTCAGCCGTTTTTTTCACTTTCACTCCTCGCTTGTTGCTGCCTGGCATGACCAGCTTGCCGTGCGACGTGTCTATGAGCGCAATCGCCTGCTATTCATGCACATGAACCTTGGCGGGGCGGCGTGGCGGGTGAATTACGCGTTGTGGCTGCCATTGCGGCTGGTCCGATCACTGCTAACCGACCGCGTGTTCTGGCGCAGTTGGCTCGATTTCCGCTGTCTGAAAAAACAGGTTCCGGCTGCCTGGCGCGGCCGCAGGAATCCGGACATCGATCGCTTTCTCGTTTCCGCTTCAGTAAATAACGGGTAACCCGGCACCTCTTCCGCCCACTCTAAAAATGAGCAGTCGGTTTTTACGGGTGAGGCCGCGCATTCATCGGCTCTTAGTGAATGGCTTCATGTGGCAGCCGCCATAAAAGCAACCTGATCCCGGTCCGATACACCCCGATGCGTGCCCGCAACTTGTGCTTCTTGTTCCGGGGGTATTTTTATTTCCGGATGCGCATCCGTCGCAGTATCCCGCGCCCCAGCCGCCGGCCAAGTTGCGTGGCGTAAAAAAGAAAATGATCATTAGCTGATCGGCCACGGGCTGGCGCCTCTCCCGGAGCGGGCTGTTTCCGGGAAGAAACGATCGTATAAAGACCGACTTCACGGCCGTGGTATAATTGATCATGATAGGACAGATAGCTATACGCAAAACCGAGTATTTTCAAAAAACGAATGATCAATCCGGGCGACAAATGCCACCAAGTCGCATATTGTTCGGGCGTGGATGCGTCGGGCAAAAAATTAATCAATTGCTGTTTCCGGAACAGAGAGAATAACTCGTCTTTCCAGGGGAGCCGGACATCGGTTACGATAATTGTGTCTGAAATATGGGATGAGACTCTTTGCAATACCAGGAAAGGATCGCGGACATGAAGCAGGATCGATCCCAGCGTGCCGATGTCATACAGGCCTATGTCTTCGGGAATGTCGTAGATCGATCCATACACGACCTTGGCCTGGGAATGAAATGCGGCGTGAGCAAACCAGAAAGAATTATTCAATTGCTGCAGGTGGCCGGCTCTTTCCATGGCGATTTGTTCTATGTCGTTTGTTGCATAAGGTACGATGTCCCAGGAATGCTTTGCTGATAGATCGTAGGCGACCACGCGGGCGCCCTGTTTTTCCATGAAAAAACACAAGTGGCCGCTAGCCGTGCCGATCTCTAGCACGGATTTTCCCTGAAGATCGACATAACCCAGGTATTCGGCTTCCTTGTTGCGGAGATCCCATTGACCGCGAACAAATCCCAGGTTTGGCAAATCCATTGAATGATAGAATATGCAGTCGTCAATATTTTCGATTTGGTGCGGCTCTTCAAAAACAGTTCGATTCATTGCAATGCCTCCACTTGACTGTGTATGGGAATGATTTCAATTCATTCATGAACGTTGATCCGTTTGCTTATCATTGCCATCATCATGGACCGGCAAATCACCATGGCGGAAATGCGCCAATCGTTGATTCCATGCAGCCGGCAGCAGGCTTTGCAGCAGGATACGGTAATTTTTCAACCGCCCCGGGCACTCGGCGATGGCTATGGCAGACAGTTTCAGGCGCGTGGCGAAATTTGCGCGCGGATTCATCAGCGCATAGTATGCGGCTTCATGCGCCAGCCGCCGCAATGCGCCAAGAACTTCGCTTTCATGGGATAGAATACGCCGCGGGTCTTCTCTCTGCATTTTTTGCAACTCGCGGCGGGCAATCTGGAAGTGCCGGTGAACCTGGAGAAACCGTTTACTAAGCAGGCCGCTGATGGCGGCTTGACGAATGCGATAGAAAACAAGTGGTGTGTGAATGATTTCCAGCCGGGTGGAATCAGCCAAACTGAGGAAAAAGTCGATGTCCTGGGCGCCCTCCAGTTTTTCGTCGAAACGGATGGGTCCAAGCAAATCGCGCCGGATCAAAGCCGAGGACAGGGTGATGAAGCAGCCTCGCCGCAGAAGTTCAATTTTGAAATCGAAGGGCTGTTGGGGGATGATTTGAAACAATCGCTTCTGGCCATAGATTTCGGCTGCGCAGGCGACAAAATTGCATTGTGGATCGGCATCTGCCCTTCGGAGTTGCTCGGCTAGCTTGGTCGGTTGCCAGACGTCGTCGCCGTCGAGAAAGGCGATCCATTGACCACGGGCAGCATCAATCCCGGCATTGCGTGCTGCCGTTGCTCCCCGATGACCCGGGCATAGCGATTTTATCCTTTCCGGCAATTGGGCGCGATAGTTCTCGATAATCTCCCGGCTGCGGTCGGTTGAGCCGTCGTCAATCAGCAGGATCTCAAAATCCTGGAAAGTCTGGTTCAGCACCGAATCGACGGCTTCGCCGAGGTAGGCTTCCAGGTTGAATACGGGGATGATCACCGAAACCAGCGGCTTGGCGCTCATTTTTGCGCCACCACCAGCAGCGAACCCCGACGCGGTCGCGTGGGAACAGAAAGTCGGGCCAGTAATTTCAAAATAGGCATCAGCATGATTTTCGTTCGCCAATGTTTGTCCGTCAAGCGGTCCAATTCCCAGGCCAGGCTCCCGAGGCGGCCAAATGTGTATTGGGCGTGGCATATGGAAAAACCGGTTTGGGTCAGCAGCAGTGTCAGTTCGGGCAGAGAATACTGCTCGCCGACATGTTCGTGATCCGCCCAGTTGTCGAAGTGACGGAAAAAACGGTCCGGAAATATTCTTTGGTCCAAGGTATCGCTTGGCATATGCAGGAACAGGTAACCTTCCCGTCCCAAGGCTTGATGAAAATTCCGCAAGATTTGCTGATTGTCGCGGATGTGCTCCAATACATCTATGCAGTAGATGAAATCATACTGTTCTTCATTTTTCAATTGCCGCAGGTCTCCTTCGTTTACAGACATGTTGCTTGGAGTATCCGCCGTGAATGTCGGCAAGGTAAGGTCCATGGCCTCGATTTTCGCCCAAGGACACAACCGCGTCATACGCAATGCGTACGAACCATCACCGCAGCCGGCATCGAGGATGCGGCGAAATTGCCGCAATGGCAGCCGTTGGCATTGGCGGCGGAAATGCAAGCCGCGGATGTACTGGCCGATATGCACCGGGCGAAAGCAGGTGGCGCTGATGAAAGCGCGCCTTATGACTATGAACTGGTTTTTAATTGACATGCGCGTCTATCAGGTTGGCATATTTCGACTCCAACCGTGGAATTTCCTTATCGACATCATGGAATGTTTCCACATGATGGCGACCGGCCGCCCCCATGCGCGGCCAGCAATCCTGGTCGGTCAACAAGCGGGTGATATTGGCGGCCAATTCATCGATATCTCGCTCACCGCTCAGCAGGGCGCTTTGGCCCGAAGCTACGACATTGGGAATGTCGGCGTGCCTGGTGCTCAGCACCGGCAGGCCCAGGGCCTGGGCTTCCAGGATGGTCGTCGGCGCGCCGCCCTCGCTGTCGCCATCGGCGGCGGTGATACTCGGATGCAGGAACAGATCGGCGTTTTTCATTTGCTCCAGGTAGTCGTTGTAGTTCAGGAAACCAAGCAGGCGAACAGTTGCGCCCATGCCGTTGTTTTGAATGTAGCGCTCGATCTCCGGCTTCAACGGCCCGTCGCCGATGATGCGGAATTCGAAAACGGGATG
>JAHIKI010000036.1 GCA_018897435.1 Acidobacteriota bacterium
CGGCAGCAAAAGTCAAAACGGTGCATCAACACTGGCTGTCATTATGAGCATCCTACAAACACTTAACCTTCAAAACAAACCGTTGATCCCGTCTCTGAAAGAATCCATACTAAACTCGCTTTGAACAACTGAATACTTACTCGCATCCAGGTTCATCCAGGCCCATTGGAACCACCGGGCTATGGCCAGCCGACAGATGAAGTCACGCTATTTGGAATACCTGCTGCAAAAACTTAAGTATTAGGAGCCCCAGCCGAGATTTCGGTTGTTTTTCGGCTGTGATTCTGGTATATTAGCCGCAAATCAAAACCAAGGAGTCGCCTATGAAAAAATTCTACGTATTGGCACTGATCCTGCTTCTGGCCGGCCTGGGGGCCTGTCAAAAAGCCGTCAATGAAGCCACAGTCAAACCCCTGAAAACTGCGGATCTTGACAACCAGAAAAAGAAAGTCAGCTACGCCATCGGCCTGGATATTGGCCAGAATTTCAAGAACAGGGCCATGGATATCGACATGGACATATTGTTCCAGGGACTGCGTGACTCGCAAAAAACGGAAAAGCCCCTGCTCGGCAGCGAAGAGATCCAAAAGGTCATGACCCAATTCCAGCAGGACATGATGAAAATCGAGCAAGAAAAGCGCGCAACCCAGGGACAGGGCAACAAAAGCAAGGAAGAAGCCTTCCTCAAGGAAAACGCCCAGAAACCAGGGATTAAAATCACGGCCAGCGGTCTGCAGTATAAAGTGATCACGGCAGGGAGCGGTCCTCTGCCCAAAGAGAGCGATACGGTGAAGGTCCACTACCGCGGCACCCTGCTGGACGGCACCGAATTTGACAGTTCCTATAAACGCAATGAACCTGCCGTTTTCCCGCTCAAAGGCGTGATCAAGGGTTGGACCGAAGCCCTGCAGCTGATGAAAGTGGGTTCCAAATATCAGATTTTCCTGCCCAGCAATCTGGCTTACGGCGAACAGGGCGCCGGCCAGCTCATCGGCCCCAACGCCTCCCTGATCTTCGACGTGGAGTTGATCGCCATTGAAAAGGCAGCAGCGGCAAAATGAATTAGCCCAAATTGCTGGCCAGCGTGGTCACTATCTTCGCCTTCTCGAAAATATCTGCGCCCGCGGCCTGGCTGCTGGTTCCCTATCTCCTCTGGGTCAGTTTGGCTACGGCCCTGAACATCTCTATATATTTTCTGAACCGCTGATTGTTTATGAAACGCACGTAGGGGCACGGCGTGCCGTGCCCTAAGCGAACCGAACTCTCGATCCCCCCGGCTAGCGCCACCCCCCTTAGTAAAGGGATTTTTTAACCTAAAACTGTCAGTTAGAAAAACATGAATTCCAAGATAGATTTCCTGTTTTTAATGTCCCCTCACTTAAGAGGGGATGCAGGAGGGATTTAAAAGGTCGCCGATTTTTCTTACTTTTGCCTTTTGCCTTTTTACTTTTTCATTTCCCCTAACCACGCATCACCGAGTCGATGCTCTGGCCTTCCTGGCGGCGGGAATCGGCCCGCTTGAGCAGTATGGCGAAAACAAAGCCCACCACGCCCAGCAAGGCGAACATGAGCATGGTCGAGGTGTAATCGACCATGGCGACGTTTTGGCCGTTGATCACCTTCTGCGTGGTATGAGCGTCGGAAATACGGCCGGCGATATAGGGAAAAAGCATCAACCCGACATTCTGAATATAGCCGATTACGCCGAAGGCCGTGCCCAGTCTTTTTTCCGGAACCATCATCGGGATGGCGGCCCACAGGGCGGCAGGAACCAGCGACAGGGCAATGCCCACGACAAAGATCGGGATGATGGGCGGGATATAGGTGTAGCCAAGCAGCAGGTGGCAGGGAATGAGCAGCAGCGATCCGAGCATCATCAATTTGGCCCGCTTGCCGAAGCGGTCCACCAGCCAGCCGAAGATCGGCGTGAAGATCATGGTGCCGAAGATCAGGGCCGATGCGATGGTACCGGCCATGATCTCACTGTATTTGAATTTCTGCACCAGAATATCAGGCGCGTAGGCCTGGAAAGGAAACACGGCTGAATAAAAGGTGACGCACAAAAGGGAAATGAACCAAAAGGAAGGGCTAAAGGAGAAAATTTCTTTCAGGCGGAACTTTTCTTCAGGCTGGTTCGCGGCCCCAGCGAGGGCCAAACCGCCTTCGGCGATCGGGGCGCCTTCGCGGCCGCGCGCCTTCCGTTCCAGCCAAAGATACAAGAAATAGGTCGAAAAACCAATCAGCATTATAAAGGCAGCGAACCACAAAGCGTTGCGCAATCCCCAATGCTTAGCCACCGGTGCCTGGATATTAAGGGCCAGGAATGTTCCCAGACGCATGATGGTCAGGTTCAGGCCGTAGGCGAAGGCCAGTTCCTTGCCCTTGAACCAGCGGGCCAATACCTTGTTATTGACCACCAAAATAGCCTCGGCGCCCACGCCGTAGATGGCGCGCCCCAGCAGCATGACCTTCAATTGCGGGCTCCATTCGGGAAGAAAAGCGGTGCGCAACCATTCATAAACCGGGCCCAGGAGGTGCGGTAGGCTCTCCATGGCGCCCAGCGCCGTCAAAGCGGCGCCCAGGAAGCACAGGAAGCCGTAGAAGATGCCCGACTTTTTCAGGCCGAGCTTGTCGACCAACACGCCGGCGATCAGCAGCATGAGCAAAAAAACGTTGGCCACGGCATAGGCGGAGAAGAGCAACCCGTACTGCGACCCGGAAAAACCAAGCCCGCCCTGGGCCGGCGGCGCTTTGATCAAGCTGCCCAGCGGCGTCACCGAATCATAAATGAAGTATTGGGCGAAACAGATAAGGCTCATAATGGCCAGAACCAGCCAGCGAAAATAGGGTTTCAATGCACTTTTGTCAGAAATTGCCGTCATGAAAACTCCTTTTTTCAAGTAGGCGCATGGTCAAGCCGGCAATAAAGAGGAACTCATAGCGGCCGATTTTTTTTGTCCCTTTCGTTGGACTCCTGGTCATCAACGTTTCGGTTTTCTTCATTTATGCCGATCCGGTAGGCTTTAATTTTGGTCACTACGTCGGACAGTGTATTCTTGACCTGGATCTTTTCGCCGTTGAGCAGGGTGATGATCGTATCGGGATCGGCTGCAATGTCTTTTATCAAGTCAACATTCAACATGAATTCAAGTCCGTCCTGGCGAAACAACCTGATCATTTTTTGCTGCCTCCGCCTCATTATATTGGGCGTAGCGAAATTTTAAATTAAGATGAATCATAGCACTTTTCTTTTTTTTTCACAATTTTTTCAAGTTCGAGCCGACAACAATGAAGCGAGTGGCAGGTTTGACTTTTTGTGCTGCCGTATCTATAGTTCAGGCATGGATGCCGAAAAATTCCACGATCATTACCTCCTGCAGGCCGAATGGCTGGCTCCGGGCCGGCACTGGCTCTACCGCAAGATCGGCCTGGCCAGCCATGAACGCATCCTTGACTTCGGCTGCGGCAGCGGCGTGATCACTGAAGAGATCCGGCATATCTGCGGCCGGCCGGTCACGGCCGTCGACAAAGACCGGGAGATACTGGAATTCGCCCGCGACAAATTCCCCAAAAACAAGTACCGCATCGGAAACGAAAACGACTTGCTGAAGGAAAAGCAACGCTTCGACCTGATCGTGCTTTCCTTCGTTCTGATGTGGCAGCGCCGGCCGCTCCACTTTCTTGAGAAAATGAAAAAACTGCTCGCCAGCGGAGGAACGCTTCTGATCCTGGCCGAACCAGATTACGGCGGCAGGATCGATTACCCGCCCAAGCTCGATTTTTTAAAAGAGATCTTCAGTCACCATATCCTGCAATCGGGAGGCGATCCGTATCTGGGCCGCAAACTCAAATCCCTGCTGCAAAAATCGGGATTCCGATCCGATGTCGGCCTGGCCAGCTGCTTGAATTACCCCGAAAGCTACCAGTTGGACGTCTGGGACCGAGAGTGGCGGTTCTGGAAGCAACTTGCCGGCCTGAATGATCTGACCCTGAAAAAAATCCGCCGCCTGGAAATAAACGCCGGCCGACACCGGGAACGGCTGGTGATTTTCCCTGTCTTCTACGCGATCGCCACTCCCCTTAAAAAGCGAATTTGATCGAAACGGTGAGCCAGACCTTGACCTTGACACCGTCCTTCAAGGCCGGCGTATATTTCCATTTTAAAAGAGTATCTTCCAACTCCGATTTAATATCGGCTGGCACATTACCCGTCAATAACTTTATTTTCGTGACATTGCCGTTTTCATCGACAAGGATCATGGTCGGGACGGTGAAAACCTTGCCTTGGTATTTGTTCTTCATGGAAGCGGTGATTGAGGGCGGGTTACCGGATATTTTTTCTGGTTTGGCTGTGACTTCGTTCAGAGAGACCTGATCCCCTTCCTTGACCCTGGCCGCCTCGATGCGTTTCTTTTCAGCTTCTTGCTGCTTCAGTTTTTCCTCTTCTTTCTTATTCTTTTCCAATTCATCCTGAGTTTGTTTTTCTGTTTCTTCCTTTTTCACCCGGTCGGTTTCTTCCTGCTGTTTCCGTTTTTCATCCTCGGCCTTCATCCGGACCTGTTCTTCTTCCTTCTTCCTCTTCTGTTCTTCCAGGCGCTGTTTTTCGAGTTCGATGACCTTTTTTTGAGATTCATCGGCCGTGGCTTTCGATAACTCCAACTCCTTGATCTGGTCGGCCATGGCCTTGATCTGGGCGGATTGTTCCTGCAAGGCCTTTTGGCGCTGATCTTCCAGTACACGTTCTTGAGCGGCTATCTCGCCTGATTTTTTTCCGGAACTCACAACAAAGAAGATCCCGATGGCGCTGGCGAGCAAAACCACGCCCAGCACCGGCCAAAGCCACCCCGGCAATTTCTTGCGCTCATCCAACCCATCCAGTATACCGCTGACCAAGTCATCTTTTGCCTGCCTGATTTGGGCCGGTTCTCTTTTGGGTTCGGGCACCACGTACTCCAGTTCCTGCTTGAGAATCTTGTCTTCCTCCTCGATACTTTCACCATAAAGCGAATTCATGAAATAAGCCAGGTTGAAGGTGATGGAAGACAACTCTTCGATATGAAAGTAATTGGCGATAAAATCCTTGAAATCCTTGATGGACAGGAATCGTTTCAACGGATCGGGATTCAGGGTTTTTTTGAAAAAAGTGATAACATTGGTCAGAAAACTCTTGTCCGTAGATGGCATGTATTGTTTGAAAGTCAGGTTAGCGAACTTGGCATCAAAATCTTCGCCGGCGGCATAGGAGAAATATTTTCCCGTCAGTATCCGGTACATCAGATATCCAAGGTGGTAGACGTCTGATTGGGTAACAATTTTTTCCTTTCTGATGAATTCCGGTGTTAGCCAGGAGCCGTAACGCTTTTCCATTTCCAAGTAGAACTGCTCATCCTTTTCCAAGTATGGGAAAATACCGTAGTTCTTCAAGAATATCTTGCCGTCATAATGGACCAGAATGTTGTCGGGAGTAAGAAAACCGTGGAAAGATTTCTCGCCGCTGACAATGATAGAGGATCCGACTTCGATGATATCGGCGATGGCGATGCAGGTCGACATGGCCAGATCAAAATTGAAGGACATGCCCTTCTTTTCCGTGTCGACCAAGATCTGTTCGAAATTTTTCCCTTTAAAGTAGTCAAACACCAGCTGGTTCTGCTTTTCATTGACAATGACCTTTCCCGGCGAATACAAAAAGGGAATGTTCGATTTTTTTATCCCTTCCAGGAGAATTTTAACCCTTTTCCACATATCGGCATTGCTGGAAATGAAAGGGCTCACCTCGCAAAGCAGCTTATGGCCAACAGGCTTGCGGTTCTGGATCGGGGCTACGCGGTAATTGCTGCCCATGGTGTCGGAAAACAAATCCCGGTAATACAGATAATCGTTCATCATTTTGTATTCTTTCATTTTTCCCTCGCTTTGTTATTAAAAGTGCAATATATAAAATAAAATAAATAAATTCAATAGGCCGGATCGATTTTATAATTTTTATGGCTGGCGGACTGAATTTGAAAAGGGGGCGGGTCTATGATAGAATTTTTAATCCAGGCAACCTTTCAAAATGTCCAAGGAGGCACCATGGGGAAAAGAATCTGGCTGGGTATCTTTTTGCTGACAGCCCTCTGCGCCTGCAATGGGAAATTTGCCGCGGAACAAGCGAAAAAAATGGCGGGCGCTTATGACGAACTGACAAGCAAATACGACCGCCTCAATGACCGCTTGAACAGCAAATTGAAGAAAACCGGCAGCAACCGCTTGCCTGACCAATTCGTCAGTGAATACAACCGCATCATGACCGAGAAAAGACAGGAACTGGAAGCTCTGCTTAAGAAAAACGAAAACAGCGCCGCCAGCGACGATCTGGATCTGCTGCGCAGTAAGATATTGATCGAGATAGGCCGTTTTGATGACGCCGAAAAGATTATCGACCGCTTGAGCGGGAGCACGGCGTATCTTGCCACAGAAGCAAAACTGCAAAAGGTCATTCTCCACCTGATCAGGCGCCGGCACGTGCTGGCGGTCGAGCTGTTCAGGGAACTTGAGCCCGGCATCAAAAAAGACATACAATTTTACAACATTTGCCTGGCATTGGCTTTTTCCAATCCCGATGCCGCGGTCCGGGAAGAATATTCGCTCAAATTGATCCAAACCCCCGACCTGCCAGCGAAGGTCAAGCATATGACGGCCAGGGTCTACGCCAATTTGGCCATGCTGGCCAAGGAAAAACGCCAGGCCGAAAATGCCAAAAACTACCTGCAAAAAGCCCTGGCTTTTGAAAGCGAAGCGGACATGAAATTGAACTGGGAAAATGAACTGAACCAACTCTCCCTTTTGGACCAGCCGCCCCCGCTCCTCGCTGCCGAAACCTGGCTCAATTCCCAGCCGCTGACATTGGCCGAACTCAAGGGCAAGGTAATTGTCATCGATTTTTGGGCCCCCTGGTGCAATCCCTGCCGCCAAGTGATGCCAAGCTTGCTCGAGCAATACGAAAAAAACAAGGACAAGGGTTTGCTGGTCATCGGTTATACCAGACTGTACGGCAGATACAGCGATGACCTGGAAAAAAAGGACAAGGTCAGCGCCAGCGAGGAATTGGCCCTAATAAAAAAATATTTGGCCAGAAATAAAATTTTCTACCCAGTGGCCGTTTCCAGCGAAGGTTCAGGCTTTGACACCTATGGCGTGACAGCCATTCCAACCATGGTTTTTATTGACCGCCAGGGCAAAGTCGCTTTCATCAAAACCGGGTCCGGTACCAGCAAGCAGATCCAGGACATGATCGCTTCTCTGCTGGCGGTGAAATAATGGAAAAGATCAGCTTGGCGGAATTGGACCAAAAACTGCTATCATCCACTTTTGTCCTTCTTGATTTCTCTTCACCCGGCTGCACCCCCTGCCAAAAGATCGCCCAGGGCTTGCCGGCTCTGCTTATTGAATTGCAACCTGCGCCCATCGCGGCCTACGAAGTGGATATCAGCCGCGAGGCATTGATCGCCGCCAGATTTTTCGTTCTGGGAGTCCCCACTTTAATCTTGTTTAAAGGAGGATTGGAAATCGGTCGCTTCAATTCTCTGCCCAAAACCGATACAATCAAACGCCTCTTGTCCTGAAAATGGGACAGTTCGGCGCCATGGTAGCAATTATGAATTGGCATTTGAAATGCATTCATGCTAGCGGAGGTTTAAAATGAAACGCATGTTAATTTTAATGGCTGTTTTTGGCTTGGCATCAGGAATTCTCATTTCCCAGAGCATGAACTTCAAGATAGGATTATTTGTTCCCCAAATGCGATCGGATCTGTGGGAAATCAACTTGGAAAATCTTGCTTTCAGCAAATCCGACATGATGAGCACCTATTATGGAGTTGAATACGAAGCATATCTCAACCGCTACAGCTCCTTTTCCCTTGAAATCGGCAGTTACAACCGAACTATTTACAGCCAATACCGTGACTACACCTATCAGAACGGTAGTTCGATTTTTCAGAATATCTCACTGCGCCTGACCCCCATAGAAGCCAATTTCAAAGTGTATCCCCTGGGTCATCGTTTCCTGGTCTTCCCGTTTTTCGGAGTCGGCGCCGGCGTGTTTGCCTGGACATACCAGCAATGGGGAGATTTCATCAACTTTGAAGATGACAGCATCAGCGAAGGCTTTGCCGAAACCAAAACCTTTAGCATCGGGTTCAATAGCCGTTTCGGTCTTGTTTTCCGTTTCCACCCGCGGCTGGCGCTGGCCCTGGAAGGTAAATATCAATACCTGAAGGGACGCCTTTCCGGCTACTTCGAGGATTTTGACCTTCTGGACCTGGGTGGATTCACAGCCAGCATAAGTGTCAATATTTACTTCAAATGAGGCAATCATGAAACGATCTCTTCTAACAATTTTAGCGGTACTAGTGTTGATGAATGCCTGCGCCGCGCGCAGCACAAGAATCGAACGTGATCCCTATTTCGAATCTTTCTATGAAAAAGCGCGGCTGATCATGACTAAAGAGGAGATCCAAATTTACAAGCATCTTCCCGATACCCAGGCCAAGGACGAATTCATCGACGAATTCTGGAAAAAAAGGGATCCTTTCCCGGAAACGCCTGAAAATGAAAACAAAATCGAATTTGAGAGACGCATTGCCTACGCCAACCGCTGGTTCAGGGAGAACCGCTCTATGGGGCGGGGCTGGGAGACACCGCGAGGACGGATATTGATCCAGTTGGGCGAGCCGGACAACCGGTTATTGAGCGACATGATCAATAATCCGTCCATCAAGGGTTACGAACGCTGGATCTATTATTACTACCAAATGGAACTGATTTTTATCGACAGTGATGGTTTTGGTGAATACAAACTGAAAAATTGGCCCCCGGAATTGCTGACCTCTATCGATATGGCAAAATTCACCCTGAACCTGGCCGACCGGGAAGCCATGAAAAATGCCTTCAGCTTTGAAGTCAAATACCGCGACGGACAGATCGTCATTGCCATTCCCTTAAAAAAAATCCGCTTTCGGGAAGTCGAAAACACCATCCAAGCTGATTACAAAATATCTGTCTATGTATATCACGAATTCCGCAAAATTGACTCTCCAATATTTACCAAGCAGCTCAGCTACCCCAAAGACCAGATTCCAACCGAAAAAATGCTCGAATTCTCCCTGCCTTACCGATTAAGCAAAAAAGGGGAATATTATTTCGACGTGCTGATGAAAGATGTTCTTACCGCAGCCAGATCGCGAAATTTCATCAGTTTTAAATATTAACCCGCATTTCTCATAAATATTTGCTGCAATTGCCGGTTAAAACCGGTTCGCCAATCGGCCTGCCGCCTGCCATTTTCTAAGCGACAGAGATTGACAGGAACGGATAATTATGTTACAAATATGCCTGACTTTAGTTGGGCCGTTAGCTCAGCTGGCAGAGCACCGCCCTTTTAAGGCGGGTGCCGTTGGTTCGAATCCAACACGGCTCATTTTATGGCCCGTTCGTCTATCGGTTAGGACACAAGATTTTCATTCTTGTAAGAGGGGTTCGACTCCCCTACGGGCTATTTGACCTTTCAATACATACCCTCTTGATCCACAATCCCAATTATTTCCATGATAATTTTAATACATGTCGTAGGGGCACGGCGTGCCGTGCCCATTGATCGCGTAACAATTTCAGGTCATGAACATGATCGCGGGGGCAGGCACAACAAAAGGGGCACGGCACGCCGTGCCCCTACGTTAGGGGATTTTCTTCGTCGGATTGCCAATTTTCCGGATTACAGCAAATATATCCCATGATTTTCTGCAATTCGTCATTATCGCGGATAATGTGCTCATAATAATTGCGCTGCCATACTGGAGTTCCTGGAGAGCCGCGGCTCTCGTTGACATATTTCCCGGCCGCTGACTTGAATGAGCGAATGATGGTGGGTAATGATCCGGAAACGGGTCGTCCAAATCGTTCACATTTCAGGTCAGGTGTAGGGGCACAGCGTGCTGTGCCCAATGTTTCAGGATTCATTTTATTGATCTGAGTGTCGTAGGGGCACGGCGTGCCGTGCCCATTTGTCGCGAAATGGCTATAGGCATTGGGCGATATCAGGGGACAGGATAAAGAAGGGGCACGGCACGCCGTGCCCCTACGCTGAACCTCATCTACTATCCAAATGATTCCGTGAAAATGGTTGGGCATGATAATGAACTCATCTAATTTGATGCTGGGCCTTATAGCTGCCGTCTCCAGCCAAGCTTTTTCGATGCACTTACCCTGTTCATTTAGGACCATCAAACCATCGGAGATGTTCCCGAAGATGCACTCCTTTTGATAAGAGCAAATGGTTACGAAATATGCATTGCCCTGGGTGTAATTGAATCCCTTCAGGCGGATAGAGCGTCGATGATGTTTTTCCCTATCAAATGGCATTGATTCATAATAACAGAAAGCTAGTATTTTCCGTAGGGGCACGGCGTGCCGTGCCCATTGGTCGCGAAATGGCTATAGGCATTGGACAATATCAGGGGATAGGATGTAGGGGCACGGCGTGCCGTGCCCATTGGTAGCGAAATGGCCATAGACATTGGACAATATCAGGGGACAGGATGTAGGGGCACGGCGTGCCGTGCCCATAGCTCGCGAAATGGCCATAGACATTGGACAATATCAGGGGATAGGATGTAGGGGCACGGCGTGCCGTGCCCATAGCTCGCGGACCAATTTCACGTCATGATCGATCTCGGGGGCAGGCACAATAAAAAGGGCACGGCACGCCGTGCCCCTACGCCAATCACTTTTCCTTAAAAACCTGCTTTAAAAGAATATCGAACTCCAATTCAAAATTGGGAGTCAGGACCTTCTGGCCGCGCGCTTCCTTGATCTTGCTGATCTTCCAGAATTTCCCCTCGCTGATCTCGGTATGGTTTATCAACGGCTGCTGGTTGGTGCGGGTGAGGAACATGTAGACCAGCTCGGACTCGACATCGCTTTCCCACAGGTAACGGGCCAGGGCCACGGCCTTGAATCCGCTCAGGCCCAATTCCTCTTCAGCCTCCCTTTTCAACGCGTTTTCAATGCTTTCCCCGCTAAGCGCGTGGCCGCCCACGGCCGTATCCCATTTGCCGGGCTGGATCTGTTTATGCGCTGAACGCTTTTGCAAAAACAAGCGGTCCTCGGCATTCATGACATGGAGGTGCACCACCGGATGCAATAGCCCTCGGCGTGAATGGCAGACGCTGCGCGGCGCTTTGCCGCGCACCTTTCCCTCGACATCAACAATGTCGAACCACTCCTCATCGGCGTATTGGGTGGCGGCTGCTGCAGCAGAGCGCCGGGCGTTCCGGCGGTTGCGCAGCCATTCCACGAGAAAATAGGCGGCGAACAGGATATAGAACAGGCCGCCCGATATGAAGCCCCAGGCCGCCGCCGACATGGCCAGGGCGGCATAGATGATCAGGGCCGCGTGGCCCAGAAAGAGAAAAAACAAAACTTTCATGCCCGTCATCATCGATTTGACCTGCTCTTCATTCAAGGTCAAGGTTTTGAGGTAACGGCGGGACATGGCCAGCAGGACATTCACGGGTGAATACACCGAGATGCCCAGGATCAGGCAAAAAACAAGTTCAACCAGGGCAGGCTTCAACCTGAAAAAAACATCGGTTCTCAGCTGCAGCGAAACACCGCCCAGCAGGACGATCAGTCCGGTGTCCAGCAAGATGAAGCGGTCCAGTTTTTTTTTCTTGATATAGGAAACCGCCATTTCAAGAATTCCGAAAAGCACGGCCACAACCAGACCGATACGTGTGCCCCATAAGGCGTCGGCAGCGATAAAAACCAGCAACGGTAAAAAGCCCGGAGCCAGGGTTTTAAACAGCTGCAGTCGGTTCAATGTTGTTTGAGGATGAATTTGAGCCTTGTCAGCAATTCCTCCAGGCCGACCTGCGCGGTGCCTATTTTTTCCACTACAATGGAGGCGGCGGCGTTGGCCAGGGCCACGGCTTCACGCAGATCGGCTCCGGCAGCCAGAGCCAGGGTCAGCACTGCGACCACTGTATCGCCGGCTCCGGTTACATCGAAAACTTCATGGCTGAAAGCCGGAAGATGGAATATTTTCCTGTTTTTTTCAGCGGCCGAAATTCCCTTGCCGCCCCTGGTAATCAAGGCGAAATCAGTCCTGAATTTGCGGCGGATGCGCTTCAAGGCCAGGGCGACATCAAGATCACCGGCCACGGGATTTCCCGCCATGGCTTCTGCTTCCTTCTGGTTGGGGGTGACACCGGTCACACCGTGGTAAAAATCAAAATGGGGCGGCTTGGGATCCACGACAATGGGAACGTTGAGGGCGGTGGCCCGGGCCTTGAGCAGGGACATCACTTCTGCATTCACCGTGCCCTTGGCGTAATCCGATATAATAACGGCATCTATTTCGGCTGCATCCACAGCGGCTTTTATCTGATCCATCACTGCCGAGCCCAGGCGGATCTGTGCTTCGCGGTCGACACGGACGATTTGCTGCCGCTGGGAAATGATCCGCGTCTTGACGATGGTCTGGTTGGCCGGGTCGCTGATCACCCAGTTGCCTGTTTTTTTCAGCCGGGCGATTTCGTCGGCATAGCCGTCCGCGCCAACGACACCCAGCAGCAAGGCCTTGGCTCCCAGCTGATCAATGTTGGCCGCTACGTTACCGGCTCCGCCCAAACGCATTTCTTCGCTGTCGACTTTGACCACCGGCACCGGAGCTTCCGGCGAAATGCGCTCAACCTGGCCAAAAATATAGCGGTCCAGAATGATGTCCCCGAAGACCAGGATCTTTTTATTGGCGAAGCGGGAACAAACTTCAGCGATTCTCTTTAATTTGAACATGGGCTTCCTCTTTCAGAATCAAAAAAGGCAGGCTGATAAAATAAAAAAGGATGAATTTGATCTCACTGTCGCCGAAATTGTATTCGAACATGCCGGCGATCAAAAAACCGATAAAGGCAAAAAGCACTGCGGCCGTGATGGCGTGCCAATCGCCTGTCCTTGACTTCAGCAATTTCAGCAATTGCATGATAATGAACAGGCAGGCTAACAGGAAACTGGCCAGGGCGAATATCCCCCTTTCGGCCATTATCTGCAAAAAATTATTATGCAAGTGGGGATTGATCTTTTCAGCCAACGGATGGCGGTAGCGTTTTTCATTGCCGGCGATGACCTTTTCGATGTTGTTGCTTCCCACCCCGGTCCAGGGGTGATCCTGGAATATTCTAAAGCCCGAATAGACCATGTGAATGCGGTCACGGTTTGACTTGTCATGCAGATCCACAATGGACAGAACACGGTTTTTCACCGCTAAAGGCGCCAATAACGCCAGGATCAGCAACAGGGGCGCCAGCGCCAGAAAATATTTCGGTCTGAAAAAAACCAGAAAAATCAGTAAGGCGCCGGCAATGCCCAGCCATACTGAACGGGTCAGGGAAAAGACAATGGCGGTCAGCATAATGGCCAGCGCCCCGGAAATGACCAGCAACTGTTTTTTGTTCTTGCGCAACAGCAGCAGCACGAAAAAAAAGATAAAAGCGAACATCAGCAACCCGGCATAGGTCATCCAATGCGAGGTGAACCCCTTCAGGCGGTCCGACAGGGCGATGCCCTTGTTCCAGACCGTAAAAATCCCCACCAGCGCCGAAAACACTCCCGAGGCCATGACCGTCCATATGGACAACCAAACCCGTTTCCAGGTATTCAGCAGCCAGAGATAGAAAGGGATCAGCAGGAAGATAAATAATTCCTTGTTGTCGCGTATGCTGGCAGCCCGGTCAACGGAAAAAACCGTGGCCAGCAGGGTAAATAAAATGTAGGCGGCAAAGAAATAGCAAAAAAAAGGAGGCAGCGGGAATTCTCCGCCCCGGGCCAGATGGAGAATGAAGAGCAGCAGGATCAAGGTCAGAAAAATATAGCAGCCGGCAATGGAGAAATTGATAAGAAAAAGGAATGCCAGCAGCAGGGCAAAAGCCAGGTTATTTGATGAATTTGCTGACAGCTTCATATACTCTTTCCACATTGATTTGCCGCATGCAGTGAATTGTATCATACTTGCATTTCCTTTGCGAACAGGGCCGGCAGGCCATTTCCAGTTGGATGATCTCTACCTGCTCCCGGCGCCAAGGTCCGCTGATCTCGGCCAGGTTGGGCCCATAAAGGGCAACCAGCGGAGTCGCGGTTAAGGAAGCCATGTGCAAAGGGCCCGAATCGGCCCCGACATACACCGCCGCCCCTGCGATCAATGCCAGCATTTCTCGGCTGGACAGCGGGCCGGAAAAATCATGGACATGGGCGAGCTTGCCGAAAATCGCTGCCCGGGCAACTTCTTCCCTGCTGCCGCCGATCATGAAAACCGGGATGCGCCGGGCGCTAAGACGCTGGATCAAGGCGCTGAAATTTTCCATGCCCCAATCCCGGAAACGGTTGCCGGCTCCCAGATGGATCACGACGCTGGGCTGGATATCCAGAACGGCGGCCACAGGGGCGGACAAAGGGAAAGAGCGGGCATCAATGACCGGTAAGGGAGGAAGGACATCGATGCCAATACCGATCTTTTCCAGCAGCCTGGCTTGATTGAACACCGAATGAGCGGGATAGTCTGCACTTCTGCGGCTGACCAGGCGGTTGTAGGCCCAATTGCGGTTCGGAGTGCGGTAGCCGATGCGCTGGGCCGCCCCGCTGGCCAAAGTGAGCACAGCGCTGCCAGGCCCCGAATGGAAATCTATAACCGTATTGATGCCCAACTCTTTGATCTTGCCGCGAAAAGCAAGGATATCTTTCAAGCCGCGCCGAACAGGCACGGTTATGACATGATCGATACCGGGGATGATCCCGGCCATTTCAGCAAATCGTTCTTCCACGACATAATGCAGGCGGGTGCGGGGAAAGCGGCGCTTGAAAAGTTCAATGGCCGGAATGGTGAAAACAATATCACCAAGAAGACGCAGGCGGATGAACAACACATCGTCATCGAATGGTTCGCCATGAACTCTTGACAATATACGTCCTCCAGATAGTGCGACCGCCCGGCCGCAGGGTTAAATTGTATAGGAATTACACAATAATAGCATGGACAAATTGATTTTCGCATTTTCAGGGCGGCCTGTCAACGTGGCAGAGAAAATGGACTGTTCTGGTTGAAGTTTGCGAATCGTTGCCCCATGGTTGTCTCTGGTAATATCAATTACTATAGGTGTTCTGCGCATATAAAAAGTATGCAATCCAAGATAAACCATACTCCATAAGATTTTCTAAAGTTTTAAATAAAGATTTCCACAGTCCTTGACAAAATTCCCTGACCGCTGTTGGTCTTCCAAAGAAACCCAGCCCACCTTAATCAAGATCCTGGATTTTCCATCTTCAATACCGGCCGGTATTTCGAAAAAAGAGATCGCCTGATCCACTTTTTTTACGGTCAAAAACGCAAGCCAGACAATTCCACAGTTGCTGTGGAATTAAGCGAGGTCATTTAAGGGAAAAAGTGTAGGCCTTCTCGCTCTTGTTGCCGCCACGATCATGCGCCCGCACCAAAAGACGGTTTTTCCCTCTTTGCAAATGCTGGAGATCTTTGATTAATATGTGGTTCCAATCAGGATCATACTCGGCATCGACAATCTGGCCGTTTAAAAACACCGCAACCGTCTGTTCATCGATCCCCTTGCCCCGGTCACTGACATGCACCACCAGGCGTTTCAACCTTTGCAGATGCCTTGACTCGGGGTTGCGGAAAAAAATCGCCGGCGGATCAATATCCCTGAGCAGAGCGAAAATTCCGGCTGTAAGGACCCGGCATTTCATGTATCCCGGATCGTGGTCGGGATGGGTAGCAATGTAACTCCATTTTTTTGACTCAATGCGGTATTTGAAAATACCCAACTGCTCAGGTCGGGTTTCTCCGGCGGGAATCTTGAACTTGAAAAACACAGCGTCCAGGAAAGCGAAGTGGTCCGGTGCTAATTTGATCGGACCGGCCAGCAAGGGAAATTCCGTTTTTAGCTCGACCCGCTCAAACAGCAGGACCTTTGGTTCCAAAACCGATGTGGAACCGAACTCGGCGGTAAAATCATGGAAACGGACGACCTGGGCAAAATTTTTTATTAAAAGAACCGCTTGCAGTATTTGTTGCCTTTCTTCCACCCGCTGTTGGCCGTCGGACAATTCAAAACGTAGCAGCAGGCGCGGATCATGGTTCAACGGCTTGAAGCAATAATACAACCCGGCTGCGTATTCATGGGCCGCAACAGCTTGCTCACGATCACCCTGGATGATCTTCAGTTTCAGCAGGGTGGCCGGAACGGAGAGATCCTTGATCTTGATCACCACGTCATCTTGATTGACATAGGTTGAAAATTCAGTTCTCTGCATGATACCGCTGTCAGTTTTCAGCACAGGATATTTTTTCTGCAGCCTGGAGGAATCCTTGCCGGTCACCATATGCAAGGGGATCAGGGCCAACGCCTGATTCTGCTGCCGGTCTTTGACGATGATCTTGATCTCGTGTGGGCCTGGAGACAATTGCCCCAATCTTTCGGCCAAACGTACCCTTGTTTTTTCCAGGTCGAATCCGCTCTGGTAACTGAGGTTAATAAAATAGGCGCCGGAAGTCGAATAGGCCATATCATAGAGCATGCCCAATTGGTTGTTGTCATCGCGTGTCAAATAGTCAAAATCGACTTGAAAAACCGGCTGGCCGTCCAGGAAGGCTTGCAAACTGTAGGGAGCGACTACATGGCCAACATCGGAAAGGTCAAGCGCATGCAAGGACAGGTCGAACGGCCCTGTAACCGTCAAAGGTTCTTCCAGGGTGTACAGCGTTCCATTTTTTCGTAATTTAAAATAAAATTCTCCACAATCGTCATTGATCATAGATGGACCGCGGCTGCGCAGCAAGATCCCTTTCAGCAGGGGTTCGTGCTCATCATGGGGGAGGTTGCCGATCAGCGACAACGGATTGATGGCCCGACCGAGTTGGTCGCGTATTTCCAGGTGCAGGTGGGGAAAGCCGGAGCCGCTTTCGCCGCTGAAAGCAATGACCTCGCCCCGGCGCACCGGCAAAGGCACCGGCAAGGCCCAGGGGCCGAAATATTTTTTTCCGCGTTTTTGCTGCACCTGGGCGACCTGGGCTTCGATGTCCTCACGGAATTTTTCCAGATGGCCGTAAACGGAATACCGGCCGTCCATGTGGCGCAGGTGCAGGCAGCGACCATATCCCCGATCCGACATGGAGATGCGCTCGATCACCCCGGCAGCTACAGCCAAAACCGGAAAACCGGTTTGCCTGAATGTCCGCAGGTCGATACCGGCATGGAAATGGTTGGACCTGAATTCCTGGAAGGTCGAACTGATACCGTTGTTGATGGTCAGCGGCCAGACGTATTGCTTTTCATTTTCCGGCGCTGTCAGCAGGCTCATCGCAGCGGTTGCGATCAAGGATAATAGGAATAATGCTCTCATAAAGATGATATTTTATACAAGAATGGTTATAAATGCAAACTGCGCAGGCAGCAGTTGAGGCCCGGATTGGCGCTTGGATTCTCAATTACATGAACGGCGCTCAGAACCGGCGTTTCTCCTCTCCAGGAAAGTTTTAATATGATCACGCACGGCCTGGTGGGTATTGTCGTCACAAAACATTTTCTGCAAGCCCGTGAGTCCCAGGTAGGGAATGATCTTCAAAAGGATTTTGATGGGTGCTTCCCGATCGTGGGCAACGGCTTCGGCCACGGCCGGATTCTGGTGCCACTGGGTGGCGTCCAGCGCCGTGTAGAAATTGTAGCGCTCAGTTGCGCGATTGACAAAACGCAGCACCACGTCTTCACTGCAATAACCGCTTTGCAGAATGGTTTGGATCAGTTGCGGCTGGTTTTCTTCACTGAAAGTGAGCAGCAGCGAGTTGGGTGCCATTTTCAAAAGTGAGATTTTCTCGCCCAGGGCCAACCGCTTGTAGCGCTGGCTGAATTCCAGCTCGGCTTTCTTGCGGATGAATGGGTTGGTCTTGACGTTTTTAATGACCCGTACCAGGTCCACGGCGAACAGTTTGCTGATGATGCCCAAAGAAAGGCTCTGGGGGAATTTGGGATGCTGGGCCAGGTGCAGCAAAATCCGGTATTCGTTTTTATGCTGCCGGTAGATCTCTTCCAATTCCTCCTGGCTGATCCCGGCGCTATGCAGTTTTTTGATGACGGTTAAGGGTGGCAAGACCATTTCAATGATTCACCAGCAAAATGAAAACACTGACCCAAAGGATGATGTTCAGTGTAAAGGGCAGGTCGCTGTAGATGATATCGGTAGGACTCTCCCCTTCCCCCTTGGAATAAGCAAGAAACAAATAGCGAAAAATGCCGAAGATGACAAAGGGAACCGTATAGTAAAGTTTGCTGGTATGAAATTTCTGTTGGACATCAAGGGAAAGGACATACATGATGTAAGAGATCAGGGTGGTGGCCGTGGCGATGCTGATCATCTGGTCCAGCATACCCAGGTTGTAGCTCTGCAGGGTCTTGCGGGTGAGCTGCTCGGGATGCAGGCTTTGAATTTTAAGAAACTCCTGCCGGCGCTTGATCAGGGCCAGGAAAATGGCCAGCAGAAAAGTGGTGATCAGTATCCAGGGATAAACGACGACATGGTTTACCGCGCCACCGATCATAATGCGCAGCACGAACCCCAGGGCGATGACCATGGTGTCAATGATGACCACGCTTTTTAAAAACAGTGAATAAAGAATGTTCAGGCCGATATACAAAACGGCGATCACGAAGAATTCGCGGTTGAAACGGGCGATGAGCAGCAACACTCCGGCCAGCAAAGCAAAGGCCGCCAGCCCAGCGACAGGCGCGCTCAAGCGGCCCGAGGCAATGGGTCGGTTCTGTTTTACCGGGTGCAGCCTGTCATGGCCACGATCCAGGATATCGTTGAAAATGTAGATCCCGCCTGTGACCAGACTGAAGAGAAAAAAAGCCAGCAGGCTTCTCTGAATGTAAGCGGGTTGGAACATGTGCAGGGAAAATATCATGGGAGCAAAAATGAATATGTTCTTCACCCATTGTTTGATGCGCAGGGAAATCAGGATATTTTTCAGCATTGTCATTTTGGTATTATACCAAAAGTTCAGTAATTAGTAATTAGTGAGTAGAGATTAGTGATTGGTAAAAATCAAATTTCAACTGTCTCGATTATTGCCTTTACAAATCATAATTTACTAATCACTATTCACTTAGAACTGTGCTTCTTGAAATACTCGATCAAAGCTCGGGTGGAGCTGTCTTGGCTGGATTCCATTTCCGTATCACCGGCAAGCCGGAGCAGGATTTTTTTGGCCAGGCTCTTGCCCAGCTCCACCCCCCACTGGTCGAAGGAAAAAATGTTCCAGATTACTCCCTGCACGAAGACCTTGTGCTCATAGAGGGCGATCAATTTGCCCAGTACGTTGGGGGTAAGCTCTTCGGCCATGATGGTGTTGCTGGGGCGGTTGCCGGGAAACTCGCGAAAAGGCAGCAGCGTTTCGGGAACGTGTTCAGCTGCCAGTTCCTCCAAGGTCCTGCCGAAAGCCAGGGCCTGGCTCTGGGCGAACATGTTGGCCAGCAATCGCTCATGGTGGTCTGCAAAGGGGTTAAGGGAACGACAAAAGCCGATGAAATCGCAGGGCACCAGGTGGACACCCTGGTGCAGCAGTTGATAAAAAGCGTGCTGGCCGTTGGTTCCCGGTTCGCCCCATAGCACCGGTCCGGTCGCGTAATCGACCGAGCGCCCTTCGCGGTTGACGCGCTTGCCGTTCGATTCCATGTCCAGCTGCTGCAGGTAAGCAGGGAAACGCCGCAAGTATTGGTCGTAAGGGAGAACGGCGTGGCTCGGGGCGTCATAAAAATTGATCTGCCAGACGCCAAGCAGGGCCAGCAGAACCGGCAGGTTCTTTTCCCAGGGAGATGAGCAAAAATGGCGGTCCATTTCCCAATAGCCGCGCAGCATTTCCTCGAAGCGCTCTGGACCGACAGCCATCATGACGGGAAGGCCGACAGCGGAAGCCAGGGAATAGCGGCCGCCCACCCATTCCCAGAATTCGAATACATTCTCCGCAACGACGCCGAAATCCAGCGCCGCCTTAGGGTTGGCGGTCACAGCCGCAAAATGGCTGGACAAAGCGGTTTCTTGAGAGAAATGTTGGAGCAGCCAGGCGCGGGCGCTGGCGGCGTTGGCCATGGTTTCCTGGGTGGTGAAGGTCTTGGAGGCGATAATGAACAAAGTATTTTCCGCTGACAGCGACCGCAGTGTTTCGGCCAAGTGTCCGGGGTCCAGGTTGGAGACGAAATGAAAATGCAGGCTGCGCTGTGAGTAAAAGCGCAGCGCCTGGCAGGCCATCTGCGGCCCCAGGTCACTGCCGCCGATGCCCAGGTTGACGACATGGGTCAGCGGATGGCCGCCATGACCCAGCCAACAGCCCGATCTGATTTTCTTAGCAGCCGCCGCCATGTGTTCCCGCACCCGGCGGATCGCCGGCATAACGTCGCAGCCGTCGATCCGGACCGCTCGCTCGGAAAAATTGCGCAGCGCCCAATGCAGGACGGGACGATCTTCGGTTTCATTGATCTTTTCAGCCGCGAACATCCGTTCGATATCGTTATCCAGGCCGCAGGCCCTTGCCAGTCCGATCAGCAATTCCATGGTCTCGGCCGTGACCGGGTGCTTGGCGTAATCCAAGCGAATGCCTTCTGCCTCAACAGCGAAACGGCTGCCGCGTTCGTGGTCGGCGGCGAACAGGTCGCGCAGGTGCAGCTGTTTCATTTTCGCCGCGTGTTTGCCCAGTGCCTGCCACTCGGGCATCCTTTTCCTGTTTTGCCGGTCCATGCGTCTCCTCGCCCCGTTTTATACATTTTCCACACTTCAAAGTCAAACCATTATGATTTTTATCCAGCTCATAATCCTTTTTTGTCCAGGCGGGTTTGAATCTATTT
Source organism: Acidobacteriota bacterium (assembly GCA_018897435.1). Taxonomy (GTDB): domain Bacteria; phylum Acidobacteriota; class Aminicenantia; order UBA2199; family UBA2199; genus UBA2199. The sequence goes on from JAHIKI010000036.1 coordinate 20,945, forward strand.
GTTTTATGCACGGACGGGTTTAATTCTTTGGGCTGCTATGTGCGGGCGGATTTAAATCTATTTGTCTTATGTACGGGAGGGTTTGACCCCCTAAAGGGGGCGCGAACCCTCCCCTACTGAAGAAAACCTTGACGGGATTAGGCCGATGGGGTATAAATGCCCCATGGCGCAAGAACTGCTGTTTCAAACCAATTGCGGGGCTTCGGGAGACATGATCCTGGCCTCCATGATCGACCTGCTCGCCGCCGGCAAAGAGTTCAAGAAGACCTTTGAAAACATTGGCCTGAACGTGACCGTGACCGTGGAAGACACGGAGAAAAACCACCTGCGCTGCAAGAAGGTCACTGTCGCCTCCCCCGCCGCCGACCACGCGGTGACCTGGAGCGAGATTGACGCCTTCATCACCACCACCCCTTTTACGCCCGAAATCAAGGCCAACGCCCGCCGCGTTTTCACCGCCATTTTCGAGGCCGAAGCCGCGGTTCACGGCAGTGAATTGAAAAATGTTCATCTGCACGAGATCGGCGCCGCCGATTCGCTGGTCGACATCCTGGGATTTTGTTTTCTTTGGGAAAAGCTGGATTGCTGCCCGATCTATTTTACCACCCTGGTAACCGGCCATGGAAACATCCAGACGCGGCACGGACTGCTGCCGGTGCCGCCGCCGGCGGTGCTGCACCTGGTTCAAGGCTACGCCTGCCGCCGCGGTAACATCGCAGGTGAATTGCTGACCCCCACCGGCGCCGCCATCCTGACCACGTTCGGCCGTCAGGCTGATGCCGACCGCACAGCCAAGCCGTTTAAAAACGGCTGCGGCTGCGGCCACAGGACCTATGATGGTATGCCCAATCTGCTACGCGTTGTGCTGGAAGAAAGAGACGGCGCAAACGCCAACGATCGCATTTGGGTGCTGGAATGCAATGTGGATGATATGGGTCCCGAATTGCTCGCCGCCGCCGCCGATAAGATCGTGCTGGCCGGAGCCGTGGATATTTTCATCGCTTCCGGCCTGATGAAAAAAGGCCGTTTAGGATTCAACCTAACGGTCCTTTGCCACGAAAACGAACGTGAAAAAGTGATCGCCGCCATTTTCCGTGAAAGCTCGGTCATCGGTCTGCGCCAACGTCTGGAAGACAGGGTGATCCTGCAGCGCGAGACACAAATCCTCCGCGTGCATTGCCGGGATGTACGGGTAAAATTAAGCTCCTGGCAGAATTGTCCCCTGAACGTCAAGCCCGAATTCGCCGATATCTGTCATTTGGCCGAAGAATTGAACATTCCGGTAAAACAAGCCATGTTAATGGTCCAGGGAGCCGTAAATGAAAAGTATGGATATAGACAAGATTAAAAAGGGAGTGAGCCTGATCCTGGATGGCATCGGCGAAGACGCCGCCTCAGAAAGATTGCGGGAAACCCCGGTCCGGGCCGCCGCCATGTTCGCTGAAGTGCTTTCGGGTACTGGCAAGGATCCCAACGATTTTTTAAAATGCCTGACCGAGGAAAAGCACGATGAAATGGTTATCCTCAAGGATATTCCCATTTATTCCATGTGCGAGCATCATCTGCTGCCCTTCTCAGGCAAAGCCAGCATTGCCTACATTCCCAAGAAAGGCCGCATCATCGGCCTAAACAACCTGGGCTACCTGGTCGACTACCTGGCCAAGCGCCTGCAGCTGCAGGAGCGGCTGACCAAGCAGATCGCCGATTACCTGGTGCAGTCCCTTGACCCCTTGGGCGTGATGGTGGTCATCAAGGCCGAGCACCTGTGCATGACCATGCGCGGCGTGAAAAAGCCGGGTTCGCTGACCATTACCTCGGCCGTTCGCGGCGTGTTCCGCGAAAATCTCGGCCCGCGCCAGGAAGCCATGTCTCTGCTTACGACCCCGGAAAACCGCTGAACAAGCCCGGCGGCGCGATAGGAAACTGAGTCCAAGGAGGAAACATGATGGAAGTCAAAGGCGTGATCATTCATTCGATTCCCAAGAATATCCTGGACAAATTCGGCCAGTACGGGTTGAAACGCTGGTTGGAACTGATTTCGCCCCATGCCCGCAAAGTGTTCAGTTCCGAAATAGACCAGGAAGCCTGGTTCCCCCTAAAGGAAACATTGATCGAACCCATGGCCAACATCGCCCAACTTTTTTATGACTGGGACTTGAAAGCCGCCGCCTGGGAGTTCGGGCGCCTGAGTGCCGATGTCAGGTTCCATGGAGTGCGCAAGCTCCTGGCCAAAATTCCCTCGGCCACTTCTCTGATCAACAAGGCCGGCGAATACCTCTCCACGCATTACCGCCCCTGCACCATATATGTGCCTGTAAGCGAAGCGAAATTCTGCGTGCTGCGCATCTCCCAGTTCCCGGAATTGGACAAGACCACCGAATACCGCATCTGCGGCTGGATGGAGCGCGCCCTGGAAATTACCGGCTGCAAGGGTGTTAAGGTGGATATCGTCAAATCACTGACCAATTTCCAGCCGGTCTCCGAATACGAATTGCGCTGGAAATAAAATAAGGACCAGCCCGAAGGACTCAATAGCAGGTCAGCGTGAAAGGCATGGCCATGGCCGGGAAGAAGCGCTTGTAAACCTGCAGCCGGGTCTGCACATCCAGGGGATTCTGGGCCTTGGCATCGGCCAGCTCAAAGATCATGTCAAAAAAAGACTTTTTCTGCGGATAGATCTTTACCCCGAACTTTTCGCTCAGCGGGATGCGGGCCAGTTTCCTGGCTTCGGCCAAAGCGTCATTTAAACCGCCCAAACTGTCGATCAGGTTCAATTTCAACGCCGCCTGGCCGCTCCACACACGGCCGCGGGCGATCTTGTCCACTTCGGCCACGGCCATTTTGCGGTTGCCGGCCACTTTTTTCAAGAACTCATCGTAGATGCGCTGCATGTCGGCCATGACCTTTTGCTTTTCCCGCTCGGAAAACAACTGGTAATCAGAATACATGCCGGCGAATTCAGAGGTTTTGACGATCTCCTTGCTGATGCCCAGCTTGTCATAAAGTCCCTTCAGCACGAACTTACCGGAGATGACTCCGATCGACCCGGTTATGGTCTGGGCCTGGGCGAATATTTTCCGGGACGACAGCGAGATCCAGTAGCCGCCGGAAGCGGCCATGTCGGACATGGATATGACCAGTGGTTTTTTCTGGGCCAGCAATTCGGCCTCGCGCAGGATGACATCGGATGCCACGGCCGAGCCTCCCGGGCTGTCGATCCTGAGCACAACCGCCTTGACAGCGTAATTGTTACGCGCCCGGCGCAACTGGCCGGCCAAGGTGTCGGCGCCCAGGACGTCGCCGCCGAAAAGGGACTGGCCGCCGCTCCGGCCCATGTTGATCTCTCCAGATGCGAAAATGACGGCAATCTTCTTGCTGCCGCTGAACGGGAGAGGCGAACTGGTTTTGGCATAGCTTTTAAAATCCACTTCCGGATACTTGGCCGGCAGGGATTGGAACATGTCGTCCTCGTAACCCAGGGCATCGATCAGTTTGCTTTTGACGTATTCTTCCTGGGGCAGCGGCGATTGGTCGAGTATCTTCTTGACCTCCCGGCCGTCCAGTTTGCGGTTGGCGGCAATGCCGGAAATAACGGCCTGGTAAAGGTCGTCGATGAGCGCTTGGGTGGATTCCCGATGAGCCGGAGTCATGCGCTCTTCGGTGAAGGTGTTGCTGGCAGTCTTGTAATCGCCGATATGGAACACCTCGGCCTGAACCCCCAGTTTGGATAGGGTGTTTTTTAAAAAAAGCGCCTCGGCGCCGATGCCGCTGATGGAGAGACAGCCGCCTTTGAACATAATCACTTTGCCGGCGAAAGAGGCCAGGTAATATTCCTTCAAGCCGCCGTCGACGATGAAGGCCACGACCGGTTTTTTGCTGGCCGCGAATTTTTTTAGCAATTGGCCGATCTCCTCGATCTTGGCAAAGCCGGTTTCCAGGTATTGCACGCGCAGCAATACGCCCTTGATCCGTTCATCCTTGGCCGCCCTTTCCAGGTTGTACCAAAGATCGTTAATCGATATGGCGGCTCCCGACAGCCCCGGGAAGCGGGTGGGGGCTGTTTCGGCCAAGGAACCGGCAAGGTCGATTTTCAAATAGGCTTTTTCGGGAACATAGGGTTCCTGGTTGAACTGCAGATAAATAAAACCGCCGATAATGAACAGGCCCAACAAAATGACGATGACCACCAGCAGGGCGATCAGCACGCTTCGCTTCATTATATGTCTCCTTGGTTATAAATCCTTAGGAATATTATTATACTGTTTTCGACACGACAAAGTTCAAAAAAATCAGGGCCGGCAACAGTATTTCGTCCAGAGCGAAGATATTGACTCGTAGGATCAGCGGCCGGGAAATTTCAGGCGTTGCTTTGGAATGGCAGGGCTTTGGTTTTGCCACGGTGGGAATTCAAGGCCAGGGCCAGCAGGATCATGGCGGCGCCCAGGGCCAGGCGGACGAGATCTGTTCGTTCATGAAAAAAAAGAAGGGACACCGCAATGGCTAAAGGGATCTTGACATTGTTGGAAACAGCCAATAAACCTGCAGAAACCTTGGTCGCGCCTACGTTCCAAAGGAAAAATCCCACTCCGGAGGCCAGCAATCCCAAATACAACAGGACCAGCACTTGGCCGCTGTCCAGTATCAGGTCCGGCAGACCCGTAACCAACAGCATGGCCAGACCCGCAGCCGTCGTTCCGCCCAGGTAAAGCCAGGCGAAACCTTCGCGATCCTTCCATATCCTGACCGCCGGCATCAGGCGCCGGTAAAAGATCTGACCCAAGGCGAAACAAAGGTTGGAAACCTGCACCAGGGCAAAACCAACAAGCAGGTCGGCCCTGCCCAACCCGGAATACACGATCATAGCGGTCCCGGCTACAGCCAGTAGCGCTGTCCAAAAATGGAGTGGCCGGAAACGTTTTTCCCAGAGATCGTCTACTGCAGTCACATAGAGCGGGGTGAAAATGGTGAACAGGGCCACCTGGTGGGCAGCCAAAAAACGGAACGACTGGATATAAAAAACGTACATCAAACCAAACTGGATCATACCGATTAAAAAAAGGCGCAGGGTCATGGCCGCAGGGATCTTTCGCGGCCGCAGCTGGGGAAGAAAAAGCAGCAAAGATAGGGCCAGGCGGGCGAAGGCCACAAAACCAGCGTCCAGGCCACCGAGATATTTTTTAATCAAACCGAAAGAAAAGGCCCAGATGAATGAAGTGATCAGCAGAAGCGCCATGCCCCCGACTATAGCAGATTTAGCCGAATTTTCAAAAATTAGCTGAACAAATGTCAGACGTCAATTATCCCCCCGGCTGCGCCACCCTTAAAAAAGAGGGTTAAGAAAAAGGCAATATTGCCTGCTGTTCCCCTCCCCCCTTACCCAAGGGGGGATAAAGGGGGGATCAGTATTCCGAAAGTAAACAACAATGCCTTCCACTAAAAACTTATCCCCCCGGCTGCGCCACCCCCCTTGCCAAGGGGGGTTGTCTAACGAAAACACCATGAATAAACAGGTATCTGCAATCGCTCCATTCTTCATCTCACTCCCCCCTTACCCAAGGGGGGATAAAGGGGGGATCAGTATTCCGTAAAAAGGTATGGTTAATAAAATAAATGTAATACTAAGGCTCTATGAACACATCGCCAGAATTCTGTCGCAAACTCCAGTGAAATGCATCATTACATCATGATCTGAAAAACGGACAACCCGTAAACCATATGCTACTAAAATTTCCGTTCGTTCCTTGTCCAATGCCCTCCCTTTATCCTTGAAATGACCGGCACCATCGATCTCAATAACAAGTTTCATTTTGGGGCAATAGAAATCAACAATGAAATTGTCTATTGGGCGCTGTCGTAATACACGAAATTTAAAATCCCGAAGCAATCCTTCCCACAGTTTTTTTTCCGCAGAGGTCAAAGCCTTTCGCATTGAACGGGCCAGACCGACCAGATCAGGATTGTAAGGCAAGTGAAAACCGGTAGTGATCAATCCCTTTCTTTTTAACGATTCATAATCCCAATTCATTTCGATTCATTGTAACAGATAGTACATTTATTATCTTTGCTCACTTCCCCTCCCCCCTTACCCAAGGGGGGAAACAGGGGGGATCAGTATCTCGGAGTAAACATTTATGCCTTCCACTAAAAACTTATCCCCCCGGCTGCGCCACCCCCCTTAAAAAAGGGGGTTAAGAAAAAGGCAATATTGCCTGCTGTTCCCCTCCCCCCTTACCCAAGGGGGGATAAAGGGGGGATTTGAATATCGATGATTTTGAGGCTAAATATCTGTTGCATCCTTACGATTTTTCATAAACTCCCTACTTGCAAAACATGGGCGCTTGTATTATAAATAGATTTAACCTTTAACGATTTTCACCATCCATAAGGAGGATGCCGTGATCAATTACGATCAATTTTTATCCAATACTGCCAAGGGCATGAAACGTTCGGAGATCCGCGAGCTGCTGAAACTCACCCGCAAACCGGGCATCATTTCATTCGCCGGCGGCCTGCCGGCCCCGGACCTGTTTCCCATCGACGACATCAAGGAAATGTGCAAGATTGTCTTGGAAAAAGAAGGCAAAACCGCCCTGCAATACGGTCCTACCGAAGGCGACAACCGCCTGCGCGAGGAACTTGCCAAAATGATGAACAAGGACGGAGTAAATATCAGCAGCGACCATATCCTGATCGTCACATCATCCCAGCAGGGGCTGGACCTGGTGGGGAAAATATTCGTCGATCCGGGCGATGTGATCATGACCAGCCGGCCCACCTATGTCGGCGCCATCCAGGCCTTCAACTCCTACGGTGCGAAAATGATGGGCATAGAGTTGGACCAGGAAGGCACCCAGACGTCTCTGCTGGAAGCCGAGATCGCCAAGCTCGCCGCCAAGGGCAGCAAGCCGAAATTCATTTACGAAATTCCCGATTTCCAGAACCCCTCGGGCATCACCATGAGTCTGAAAAGAAGAAAGGAACTCATCCGCATCGCCGAAAAATACGACCTGATCATCGTCGAAGACTCACCCTACCGGCAGCTGCGCTTCGAAGGCAAATCCGAACCATCGCTGATCAGCATGAACTCGGAGCGGATACTTTCCCTGTACACCTTCAGCAAGATCCTGCTGCCCGGCTTTCGGTTGGGCTGGATGGCCGGCCCCAGCGAACTGATCCAAAAAGCTGTGATCGCCAAGCAATCGGTCGACCTATGCTCCCCCCCGTTCAACCAGTCCATCCTTTACGAATACCTGAGCCGCGGTCTGTTGGAAAAACAGATCGTTGTCATTAGCAAAGCCTATAAGGAAAAGAGGGATTTCATGCTGGACAAAATGGCCCAGTACATGCCCAAACTTCCCGGGTTGAAGTGGACCCACCCCCAGGGCGGCTTGTTTCTTTGGGTCACTCTGCCGGAAAGCATGGATGCCGGCGAAATGTTCATTGCCGCTGTTGAAAAGCAGGTAGCGTATGTAGTAGGCACGGCTTTTTACCCGGACAGCGGCGGCAGCAATTGCTTCCGTATGAATTTCTCTTATTCGAGCATGGCCGAGATCGAGGAAGGGGTGAAACGCCTGGCCCTGGTCATCGGTACATGGAAAGGACGCCAGGAGACTTCGATTATTACTCCATAAAGAAGTAGTTAAAGCGTTGAAGTGTTGAAGAGTTGAAGTGTTATAAATTAAGAAACGAAATCTAAGAACAAGGCACTACTCGGAAATATTGAGGGGCATCCAGAGGACGGGAGAGCCGCCTTTCTCGAACCAATCAGCGCCTTCGCTGACCATGTCGAATTTCAGCCAGTAATCACCGCTACGGCTGACAGCAGGCAACTCCATTCTCACGATAGCTTTCTCTCCCCCGGTCATTGGACGTGGCAGAAAAGCCCGGGCGAAATTCAATTCCAACAATCTCTTTTCAGCGTCGTAGAGCTGGGCACCCAATCTGACCCAGCGCCGCCCTGAAAAGGCCTGGGTGATCCAGGTGGCGCCGCCGCGGTTTTTTACAGCTACATTTAGAACAATTTTTTGACCGCTAGGGCCAGCCAGGCGGTTTTTTTCTACTTTGATCCTGGCGCTATACCGATTGCCCTTCAGCGCCGAGCCGATCTGGCTTGAATCCCAGATCTGGTTAAATATCCGTTTCCAGGCCGGGCTGTCGATCCGGTATTTTTTTGAAGCCGCCCCGGCTGGATGATCGGTGATCTCCCAGGTCAGGCGGTCGACGCCGATTTTTTTTGCCAGAAGCTTGGCCTTGGCCATCTGCCAGAAGGAGTCATTCCACTTGAACAGGATATAGCGCCAGTTGATGAAGGGCACTTCCCGCCCCAGGCGCCTTTTCTCCCTTACCAGCGCCGCCATATTTTTCAACAGTTTGCCAAAATCGCCACCCTGGCGGTAACGGCCATAGGCGCGCTGATCGGCGCCATCGACAGAAAACGTGACCTCGTCGATGCCCGATTCAGCCAAGCGGGTAATTTTTTTTTCATCAAGCAGCAAGCCGTTGCTGCTGGTGTATAAATAAATATGGGGGTATTTTTTTTTTACGTGCTCGATCATGTCCAGCGCCTGGGGATGGACGAAAGGTTCGCCATAATTGAAAAAATCGAGGCGGATCAGCCCGGCGCCGATCTCCTCCAGCAGGAGTTGGAATTCTTCCCTGGGGAAAAACTTCCTTTCCCTAGTGGCGACCAGACCTGCCCCCGGAGCGCAAACGGCCTGGAAACAGTTCAAATTACAGACAACCGTGGGTTCGAAGAAGATCCTGGGCAAAACTTCCAAATTGACCGGCTGCTGCGGCACCGGTTCTCCGTCTTTGAGGTTTTTTTTTAATCCGCAATCAAGACAAAAACCGGAAAAACCGGCGTTCAACTCATGTCTGATCTGCCGCACTTTGGCACTGCGCCAGATAGCGATCAGGTTGGTTTCTCGCAAATGTCCCAGCGGCCTCTCGCCCTTGGGATCGGCGCAGCCGCAGACCACCTTGCCGTCACAAAGCACCACCAGGATATTAAAAATCCAATCGCAGGTGAAGCGTGTCACTTAGCCGATTTTGTTCTTGATTTCGGACATGATCTGCTTGGAAATTGCTTTCAGCGTATCCACCACCCCGTCGCCCTTGTAAGCGACGGCTTCGAGCACCGGCTCCTCTTTTCTTCTCAGCACACTGATCAGCTCGTTGGCCGGGGAAATATTGGGCAGATCGCGTTTGTTCAGCTGCAGGATATAGGGAATGGTAGCAAAATCTATCTTGTAATCACGCAGGTTTTCCAGCATGTCCTGGATGCTTTCGATATTGGCCTCATAGCGTTCGGTCTGCGAATCGGCCACGAAAACCAGGCCGTCCACGCCTTTCAGAATGAGCTTGCGCGAGGCGCTGTAATAGATCTGCCCGGGAACCGTGTAAAGGTGGAAGCGTACCTTGTAGTCCTTGATGGTCCCCAGGTCCAGGGGGAAAAAATCAAAGAACAACGTTCGTTCGGTTTCGGTGGCCAGGCTCACCAGTTTACCCTTATTGTCTTTCTTTATTTTTTCATAAATATACTTGATGTTGGTCGTTTTGCCGCTCAGGCCGGGGCCGTAATAAACGATTTTAAAATTGATCTCTCTGGTGGAATAATTTAGGAAAGACAAAATTAATCTCCAAAAATGCGATCGATATCTTCATCGGAAACCCCTTCGAAGGGAGAACTACCGGGAATCTTTTCGGAAGCTTTCAGTTTTTTGTTGATGGTCTCGAAGACCTTGATCAGTTCATCCATGGCGCTGCGCACCCGGAAACGGACCAGCCCCAGGTTGGAGGTGTTGTCAAAAATAACCACCAGCATGGTGCGGTCATTGACCAGTGAAATGTGCAGGCTTTCCTTGGCGGATTCGTTCAGGACGGCAGTAAAATTATCGATTTTCAACATCTGGGCGATGCTGTTGATGGCGGCGACGCTGCCGGCGATCAGGGAAGAAATGGAATTCAAGTTGATGTCGTCCATTTCTCCGGATGAGGCAATGCAATGGCCTTCCGAATCAGTGATGAATACGGCTTTGCCGCTGGTGTTGCTTTTTAATTTTCGAAGAATTTCCTTGATCAGGACATATTCTTCATTGTAAATAATAAAATTTTCTTGCATTTTTTATTCTTATTTCAACTCCTGGGCAAGCGGGCATGCCATTTTTTACTCATATACATGAATTATAGCATTGCTGAAAAAAAAACGCCACCAACATTGTTTATTAAGACCTCCTACTTTACTTCCAGGCGGCCTTCGATGGCCTTGGCGATCGTCACTTCGTCGGCATAATCCAGATCGGCGCCCACCGGCAGTCCCTGCGCGATCCGCGAAATGGTAATTTTATACTGGCGGAGAATTTCTGTCAAATAATGAGCGGTGGCACTGCCTTCGGTGGTCGGGCTGGTGGCCAAAATCACTTCGCGGAAACTTCCGTTTTTGATCCGTTCGACAAGGCCGGAGATCCGCAATTCATCGGGGCCGATGCCGCGGATCGGCGAAAGGTTGCCCATCAGAACATGATAATGACCGTGGAACAAGCCGGTTTTTTCTATGGAATGAATATTGAACGGTTCCTCGACCACGCAGATCTTTTCGCTATCGCGCTCAGAGCTGGAACATATTTCACAAGGTTCGCTGGCGGTGATGTTGTTGCAGATCGAACAATAAAATATTTTTTCACGAGCCTGGACAATGGCGTCGGCCAGGGCCAGGGCTTTCTTTTTATCGGTCCGCAACAAGTAAAAAGCAATCCTTTGCGCCGACTTGCGGCCGATGCCCGGGATTTTTTTCAATTCCTCGATCAAACGGGCCAGGGGGGGGGTGTAATCAATCATGACAGGATGGGGGTTGTCCAGGCCACAGGAACACCAACATTACAGGGCGCCAAAAGGAAAACCGCCGGGCATAGCTCCAGCCATCCCCCCCAAACCGCTCTTTAATTTCTCTTCGACTTTGGTCTGGGCATCGTTGACCGCAGCCAAAATCAGGTCCTGCAGCATTTCGATATCCGCCGGGTCCACCACTTCGCAAGCGATGCGTATGGCTTTCAGTCGCTTGTGCCCATCCATATTGACCGTGACCATGCCGCCGCCGGCATTGCCTTCCACGCTGATGGCGTCCATTTCCTCTTCCATACGCTTGGCCATATTCTGGGCCATGCCCATCATTTTATTTATATCCGGCATTTTAGGCATCCTTGCCTCCCTTGACGCTTTCCACGGCAATCACATTGCCCTTGATCTTGTCCTTCAAGCTTTTGATCTTTTTATCGCTCTTCAGGTCCTGGACGATCCGGCTTTCATCCGCAGCGGTTTTTTGTGGCTGGAGAACGACCTCCAAGCCGATCTCTTTGCCCGCCAGGTCCTGAACCACTTCAAGCAGGTAGGGCTTGTTCTCTTTCAACATCTTGCCGGCGTTTTCAAAATTGGCGCCCACTTCAATGACCAGCGCATTGTCGCGCACGACCAGGGATGAAGAGCTCAACACCGAAGCCAGGCGCGGTTTTTCTTTTTCGATTCGCGTTTTCAGCTCCGGTAGCCAATCTCCATCCCCGACCTTGGCCGGCGGACTCTCAAGCGGCCTGGCCTGGGACGGCGCGGTCGTCGTCAGCGGTGTCGGCTTCAGGTCCTTGATTTTTTTTAAGTATTCTTCGATGCTGACCAGGGCCGAAAAATAGCTCAGTTTTAAAAACATGTATTCCAGGATGATGGAAGGGTGTTCGGTATTGCGGATGGTTTGCTCCAATTCTTTCACCGCATTGAAAAACCTGAGCAGCTCCACTTCGTTGACTCCCTTGACGATATCCTTGATCTCGGTGATGTTTTCCGGATTCAGGTTATGCAGCCGCTCGGCGTCGGGAATGGACTTGATGACGATCACGTCACGGATAAAACGCAGGTATTCGGTATAAAAAAAGCGCAGGTCGGTGCCGCGTTCGATCAGCTGGTTGATCTGCTCGATAATGCCTTTGCGGTTCTGGCTGAAAACGTGCCGGGTCAGAATGATGAATGTTTCCTCGGCAATGATCCCCAGTATCGCCACTACATCGTCATCCTTGACGTCGCCCCTGGAAATGGCGATGGCCTGATCAAGAATTTTTTTGGCGTCGCGCAGGCTGCCTTCGGCCGATTTGGCGATCAGGTACAGGGAATATTCTGATATTTTGATCGTTTCCTTTTGGCAGATATCCTTTAGAACCTGCTTGATGACCTCGAAGGGAATGCGCTTGAACTCAAAATGCTGGCAGCGGGAAACAATGGTGGCCGGGATCTTGTGGAAATCGGTCGTGGCCATGATGAAAATGGTATGCTCGGGAGGCTCCTCAATGGTTTTGAGCAAAGCGTTCCATGCCGCGTTGGACAGCATGTGCACTTCGTCGATGACCACGATGCGGAAACGGTTTTTCAAAGGCTTGTATTTGACCGTTTCACGCAGGCTGCGCACCTCGTTGACGCCGTTGTTGGAAGCCCCGTCGATCTCCATGTAGTCGGCAGAATTATCTTCGGTGATCTCCATGCAGGTCTGGCATTGGTTGCAGGGCTCGATGGCCGGTCCTTTTTCGCAGTTCAGCGCTTTGGCCAGGATGCGGGCCGACGAAGTTTTGCCGACCCCCTTCATGCCGGAAAAGATCAGGGCCGGATATACCTTGTTCATGGCAATGGCATTTTGCAGGGTTTTGCTGATGCTGGCCTGACCGATCAGTTCGGCGAATTTCTGCGGCCGGTATTTTCTGGCTAAGGCGAGGTACATATTATTTTCTCATTTTTAAAAGGCTCAGGAAATCCCGGACACCTGCGAAATTCTACTTATTGCTGCTACCTTTCGGTCCTGACAAGGTTCATAGGTTCGCACCGCCGGGCTCCTGAGCCTTGTTCTCTTTTTGGCAAAGACCTTTTGCGGTCCTTTGAGGAACAGGCATCTTCGGAGAGGGTGGGATTCGAACCCACGGTACCGTTTCCAGTACACACGCTTTCCAAGCGTGCTCCTTAAACCGCTCGGACACCTCTCCTAACAAAATATCATTTTATAATTTATTTGGCTGGAATGCAAGAGCTTAACCGAACTATCGTGATGCGTGATGCGTAAGGCGTGATGAGAAGCGGCAATAGTTCAAAATAATCAATGATTCTTTCTCTTCAACATGACGCATAGCGAAGTTCTGTAATTTCGTTCACGCCTAACGAAAAGGGCGGGGCCGCAGAGTGAACTTTATGCTTTATTTGGCAGTGAATTGATCGAGTGTTTCAATAAAGATTTCCAGCCTGTATTTCGCTTTCGCTGCCAAAACAGGCAGATAACTCATCAAATTCAGGGTCTCGGCCACTGACCTTCCTCTTTCCTGAAATTTTGCTGCACCTTGGCGAAAGTATTCCCATAAAATCAGGGCGGTCAGCCAATGGCGGTAACTCTCGAATTCCTCTTTGCTGAAATACAAATCGTTCTGAAAACTATTGACCTGCAGCAGGGTCTGCACATCACTGTCACGGAACATGTTTTTGATCAAATTTCCCGTATCCGCCGCAAGGCTCTTCCCCGCCTCCCCTTCTGCGGCGACATTTTCACGGATCCGTTCAATAAAACCGCAGGCAATGCGTATCATACGCAAAGAAGGTTCAATCCTGTTTTCCACGACCCCCCAGCCGCGTATGATATCGGCTATGACAGTGTCCAGCAGCCATTCATCGAACAAAGCACGGTCGTCCGGCCGCTTTTCGGTATCCATCTCTACTAGACATCGCGCGTAAAGCCCTAAAAGGAAAAGTCGTGCCGATTCCCCATTCTCCCTAAACTGTTTTTGCAGGTATTTTTTAGTTGTCTGCACGTCATCCGCCGCTTTTTTTGAGTGCCCTTTATCCGGGCGGAAAAGCGTTCGCAGGGCAAACAGCTCCTCAATGAGCATTTCAACGGCTTTACGGTTGCCGGCCGCAGACTTGTCTTGTCCGGGGGCATGGGAAATCAGGTTTTTTATTTTTTCTTCCAGTTCCTGCCACAGTTCGCCTTCCTTTTTGCTGCCCGGCCGTCCATGAAAAACAGCCAATTGCCTGGCCAAAATTTCGGGATGGCACAACTCCCGCAGGGCGTGGTGCAAGGGCAGCAGGGCCATTTCCCGGCCGGCCTTTTCCAAACTGGCAACGCCGCGCCCCTGCAGATAGGCAGCCAGACGAGCCAGGTGCCCGTCAGTGTCTTCGGCCATTTCCCTGAAATCAATAAAGACATGGGTCTGGTAGGCATGCAGCTCGATCGCCAGTCCCTGGGCAAACAGATCGCTGTTGCCGCGGATATACTCCAGCCCTGAGACCAGATCGTGAAAAACCACGAACCAGCCGGGCTGGTCGCGCAATCCCAGTCCCTGGCCGAGATTTTTGCGCTGCAGCGAGCGGGCGCCGCCGGGACGGTCTTCGCCGGCAAAGGCTGCTGACATGTTTATCCAGCCCGAGGTACTGGCAAAGCGGTTGTGTACCACCACCAGGCAGCGTTCGCTTTCATGGCGGTTGGAGAAGGCGATCACGTTCTCGTCCACCACGCCGCCATGCTGGTAAAAATCATACAACATAAAATCACTCAGCCCGGAAAAAAGCGCCCGGTTGCGCAACAGCGGAAAGATCTGCCGCTCGTGGCGGCGGATTAAATCCTCGTCGGCGTGTTCATCCAGGTAAGCCCGGCGGTACTCCATGCCGTATTTTTCCGCGAAACCTTCGATCTGGCCGTGGCCGAACATCGGCAAACCCGGCAGGGCGGCCATCAGGGTGCAGGCGCAGAAATATTTGTCATCCTTGCCGAACTGGGCTAACGCGGTCTCTTCATCCGGGTTGTTCATGAAATTGACGAAACGCTTCAGAATTTCGGGATTGAATTCCAAGACGTTTTTCAGCGAAGTGCGGAATTTGGCGTTCTCCTCGTCTTTCAGGAAATTCATGAAGGCGCTGTTGTATACACGGTGCATGCCCAAGCTGCGCACAAAATAAGATTCCATCAGCCAGAACGCTTCGGCCAGCAGCAGGGTGTCGGGAATTTCCGCTCCCACGCGATCGACCACTTCCCGCCAGAATTCTGCGGGCAACACCTCATCGAAATGCTCCTGGGTCATCCCTAGTCCGGCCCGCGAAGGGATGTCGCCGCCGCTGCCCGGCCTGGGGAACCAGAGCCGCTGAAAATGCCTGCGCGTCAGGGTCATGGCAGCATCAAAACGAATGATGGGGAATTTCCTGGCCACGGCCAGAATGGTCTGCATGACCGCCTCGCGGACATCGGGCCGCAGGTAATTAAGTTGGGCCGTATCGTTCCAGGGCATGCGTGTGCCATCATTGCCGTGATAAATGTAGCGCACCGCTCCGCTGCGGCGGTCCACCCACTTGAAGACCACCGCGGCGTCGCTGCGATCATAGTAATGATCTTCCAGATAGATCGCCGTCCGCGGGTCGCTGGAAATATCCTCGCCGCTGAAACTGTAAGCGGGAAAGGGGCTGTGATCCAGTGAAACGAACCAATCGGGATGTTCGCTTACCCAGGGCGAATCAATGCCCATGTGGTTTGGTACCATGTCGGAAGCCAGCCTGATGCCCCGGGCCCAGGCACGCTGTTTTAAATTTTGCAAAGCCGCGTCTCCGCCCAGATCGGCGGCAATTTCATAGCGATACAGAGAATAGGCCGAGGCCATGGCTTCAGGATTGCCGCATTTCTGCTTGATGCGGCGCGAGGCCGGGCTGCGTTCCCAGACACCGATCAGCCAAAGCCCGCTGATGCCCCAGCGGGCAAGCTGGTCCAATTCTTCGTCCGGTATCTGCTCCAGGGTGGCGAGCGGACGGCCGTACTTTTTGCTGAGCTGATCCAGCCATACATACACGGTTTTGGCCAGCAACACCAGGCGGGGCATCCATTCCCGGTCAGCCGAAAACCTCTCAACCTCCTCGCCGTCAGCGCTTCCCGTCCCGGTAGTCCGGGCTGTGAAAACCGCAGCCGGACCCGGACCGGGGAAATACTTTTTTTCATCTTCTTTGATCAGGTCCAGGCTGCAAAGCAAGCGGTCGGCATACCTGTCCAGCAGCAAGCCCCATTTTTCCTTTATATAGCGAAGCTGCCCCGATAACGATTCGGGATAGGCCAGGGCGGGACTTCTGAGCATAGCGACCAGGTTCTGCCCATCCGGACCGAAAGGGGGCATGCTTGAAAAAAATTCTTTCGCCTGGGCCATGAGCCGCTGGTAATCCGATTCCTGGGCCAGGCCGCTGTCGTCGAACAACTCGCGGAAAGGAGAAAAGGCCGGGTTCAAGTTCTCCAGCCAAAGCAGGAGCATCTCTTCCAGCACCGTTTCGCGGTTGAAAATCCCCTTGCTCGTTCCCAGCATGTATTCCTCAACACTGACCTGTTCCTGATAAACCGCCTGCGGCGGAAATTCAGTGCAAAAGCGTATCAAGGTTTTGCGCACAATGTTGGCGCCCAGATTTTTTTCCAGATCGGCCATGAGCATTTTGAATACCTGCGGCCGAGCCTGCGCTTCGTAAAGTGAAACCACGTAGTGCAGGATCTCGTCGATCAGGCCCATGGCATTCATTGACCCGGCCCGAACCGCCTTTTCCGGGAAACGCTCCAGGTCGCGTTTTTCATTCATTTTCTGGGCAACGACGCGGACGGCCTGGTAATCGGCCAGGATCACGTTGCTGGAAAGGGAAAAAAGAGCCTGGTTGAATTGAAAACGACGGCGGCTGGCCCGGGAAACGTGGAACTCTTTTGCAGGTCCGGGCCGTTGCGGACAAAGAGAATCCCCTAATTTGGTCAGCCATATATCGAAACTCATGGGATTTGAACTCGGCGTTATTTTCATTTCCAGTGAAGACCGGCCGGCCTGACCTCCTTATTCCACGGAACATAACGAACCCAGGTTTCCACGATAGCACAAACCGGAAAAAAAAGGAATGGAGCGAGCGGGCCTCAGGTTGAAGCCGGACCAGGCTTCCAGAATGCGAACAGCAGCAGCGCCAGAGAGGCCATGGCCGCGCCGAAATAAAATGGGGCCGCCGGCCCGAAGCCGGCCCACTTTCCCAATCCGCTCCAGAGGATACCGGCCAGGATCGAAGCAGGCAGATCGCTGAGCCCGAGTACGGCATTATAGGTCCCGAAAGCCATGCCGCGTGATTCGGTTGGGACCAGGTCGGTCACCAGGGCCTTGGCCGTACCATAGCTCAAGCCGTAATAGGCACCGTAAATGACATACAAAATGACGATATGCACGGCGGAACGGGCTTGGGCCAGGCCAAGGTAGGTCAAGGCATACAAGGCCCAACCGGCCATAATGACGCGGCGCCGGCCGATGCGGTCTGACAGTTTTCCGGCCGGCAGGGAGATCACGGTATAGACAAAATTAAAGGCGATCAACATGGCAAAGATTCCAGCGATGGACAGGCCGCGTTCCTGGGCGCGCAAAATGATAAAAGCGTCGGAAGAGTTGCCTAGTTCAAATATCCCGACAATGACAACAAAACAACGGAACCTTTTACCCAAAGGTTTGAAAGCGAACCTGGGAAGCCGGCCATCGCCGCCGATCTTTGTTTCCTTGGCGGCCAGGGCCAGAATGACCACCGCTGCCGCCGCCGGTAACAGGCTGGCCAGGACCAGGATGCGAAAAGTGCCGGCCAGCAACTCACCGCCGCCTTTTTGCAGGTACCAGACAATGGCCAGGCCGATGAGCAGTCCGAAAAAAGCACCTGCCGTATCGGCGGCGCGGTGAAAGCCAAAAGCGAAGCCGCGCTGGGAAGCGGGCGTTGAATCGGCCACCAGGGCGTCGCGCGGGGCGGTGCGCACACCCTTGCCGATGCGGTCTCCCCAACGGGCCGCGGCCACCATGCCCCAGGAATTGGCGAAATAAAAAAGCGGCTTGCTCAACGTCGAGATCCCGTAACCCAGGACTGCCAACAGCTTTCTTTTTTTCAATTTGTCGGACAACCAGCCTGAATAAAGTTTTACAAAACTGGAAGTGGATTCGGCCACGCCTTCGATCAATCCGATCACGCTGGTTTTGACTCCCAGAACATTCTTCAGGAAAAGCGGCAGGGTATTGATGATCATTTCACTGGAAACATCGGTCAGGAAACTGGTGATGCTGACAACCCAGACATTGCGCGGCAGTTTTTTTGATTTTTTTTCTTTTTCTATATGCGACTCCTTTTTTATCATCAGAAATAAGGATTATATAAAAAAGATTTATTTAAATACACAATTTTTAATATTATTCGTGCGCATTTTTTTTAGGGATCAGGTTTAAATCCAATTATCTAAATCTAAGGAAAGATTTGAATCTTTTGGCTGTGATATACGGGAGGGTTTAACCCCCTGAAGGGGGCGCGAACCCTCCCCTACTTCCTCACAATCAATTTACTCCAGGGACTGATTCTGATACAATTACTGCGATCATGAAAAATGGATCTCGTTTTTTGCTTTGCCGCTGGCTCCTTGTGATCTTGCTGCTGCCTGCAATCAGCGGCTCGGCCGCAGCCGAAAAAGAAAGCAAACGCATGACGCTGGCGGCGACCATTTTCCCGATAGTCGATATCACTCGCCGCATCGCTGGCCCTGACATACGCGTGGTCCAGATCCTGCCGGCCGGGGCCTCGCCCCATACCTTCGACCTGACCCCCGGCCAGGTCAGGGAACTGCAGGAGGCACGATTCATTTTTAAGATCGGCGGTGTGGATGACTGGATCGACAGCGTAGCCGACAGCCTGCCGCGGGCGGTGATCATTTCCCTGCATAAGTACGTCACCCTTAGACCCATGGCGGAAAAGGGACACGACCACGGCTCGGCCACGGCCTCCTTGCACGCGGAATTCGATCCCCATTACTGGCTGCGCGCGGATAACGGAGCGGTCATCGCCAAAAAAATTGCCGCGGCGCTGGTCGAAGCCGACCCGGCCCGGGCCGGCACCTATAAAACGAATTTGGCGGATTACAGCAAGCAACTGGATGCTTTGCACCAGGAGATAAAAAAAGATTTTTCCAGCCTTAAAAACAACAGGATGATGGTTTTCCATGACGCCTGGCGTTATTTCGCTGGCGCTTACGGCCTGGAGATCACGGCGGTCTTCCAAACTTCGCCGGGGCGGGAGCCCACGCCCCGCGACATGCAGGAACTGTACTCCCAAGTCAAACACTTCGGCCTCAAAGCCATTTTTTCCGAGCCGCAACTTTCAACCGCCAGCCTGGAACCCATGCTGGAAGATCTGGGACTGGAATTGGTCGTCCTGGATCCGCTCGGTGGGACCGTTGCCAACGATTCGTATGCCCGCATGTTACGCCGCAACGCCCAGGCCATACTCGGCGCTTTGGGCCGCTGAACAATGCCATGTCACCTGTACTGGAAGTAAAAGATCTGACCGTGCGCTTTGCCGGGTGCACGGCCCTTGAAGGCGTCAGTTTCACCATTGAAAAAGATGCGATTATTGCCGTGATCGGACCCAACGGCTCGGGAAAAACTACCCTGCTGAAAGCCATCCTGGGCCTGGTCCCATTTCAGGGCGAGATCCGCGTCTTTGCCAAGCCGGTGCGCCAGGTACTGCCGCAGGTGGGATATGTACCGCAACGATTCGCCTTTGACAGCACCTTCCCCCTGACCGTCGAAGAATTCATCAACCTGACCTGCCGGACTCCGGAAAAACTTCCTCTCGGCGGCGTTCTCGACCAAGTGGGCATGAAGGAGTTCAAGGGCAAGCTGATCGGCGAACTTTCCGGAGGGCAGCTGCAGCGGGTCCTGCTGGCCCACGCCCTGGTGCACCGCCCCAGGATCCTCTTTCTCGACGAGGCGACCAGCGGCATTGATATCGAGGGCTTGGGCGACTTCTATTCTACCATCCAGCGCTTGAACCGCGAGCACGGCGTGACCGTCATGATGGTTTCCCACGAGATCAACATGGTCTACAAATTCACCGACCGCATCATCTGCCTGAATCGCGACCTGGTCTCCCACGGCGAGACGCGGACGGCCCTGACCAGGGAGGTTTTGAAAAAACTGTATGGCGACAGCGCCGATCTGAGAGATCACAGCCATGATTGAACTGCTGCAATTGCCTTTCATGCAACGGGCCCTGATCGCCTGCCTGTTCCTGGGCGTGCTGCTGGCCTATCTTGGCATCTTTGTCACTTTGCGTAAAATGGCTTTTTTCAGCGACGGCGTCGCCCATGCCGCCCTGGCCGGAGCGGCCATCGGGCTGCTGACCCGCTTCAGCCCGCTGATTTCAGCCCTGATCTTCAGCATGCTTCTGGCTTGCCTGATCTACTGGCTCGAAAAGAAAAGCAGTCTTTCCAGCGACGCCATCATCGGCATCCTGTTCACCAGCGGCATGGCCCTGGGCATCGTGCTGATCAGCTTGCGCAAGGGCTACCAACCCGAACTGCTCGGCTATCTTTTCGGCAACATCCTGGCCATCCGCCACCAGGACCTGGTCCTGATCGTAATCCTGGCCGTCCTGATCCTGGCCTTCATCATCCGCCACAAGCGCAAACTGACCCTGCTGGCCCTGGACGGGGAAATGGCCTACATGGCCGGCGTCAACCCCGATTTCTACCAGTTGCTGCTCTACGTCATGCTGGCCTGCGCCCTGGTACTGGGCATCCGCGTCATGGGCGTCATCCTGGTCAGCGCCATCCTGATTGTCCCGGTTTCCACCGCCCGCCTTTTCAGCCGCTCCTTTAAAGCGCTGACCCTGTGGACGGCGGTGATCGCCGAGAGCGTCATGATCGGCGGGCTGCTGCTTTCCTACTATCTGAACCTGCCCAGCGGTGCGGTGATCGTTCTCGCCGGCAGCACGATTTTTTCCTTGACCTTCATCGCCCACTCCCTGCGCCGGAGCCGGCTCCAGAAAGGGAAGAGCCCAACGCAATGAGAATCATTATAACTCCCATATATTTTTTTTTGGATGAAAAGATTCCCCGCGCTAAAATTTCATGATTGGATCTTGGATATCGATGCGGGCTGAATGAAAAAATGGCTCCTCAGGAGGGACTTGAACCCCCAACCTTATGGTTAACAGCCATCTGCTCTACCGATTGAGCTACTGAGGAACCCGATGATATAAATACCAAAATTATTGATGGTTGTCAATAGCGATTTCCGTTGAGTTTTTCTTTGAAATGGGACTTGAATCATCCCAATGGCGGACCTCCTGAGGAGCCATTATAACTGGACTTTTCACCTCCCCCTTATTTTTTTCCAAAACCGAATCCAGGGCGACCCGTCCGCCGGCGTTTCGCCTGGCGGATCCCCCCTTCATAAAGACAAAATTTAATATAACGAATTTCCTGTATTTCATTTTTCAGCCATGTTATTGTTTTCATATGTCATTTGATTTTGAAAGGCGTTCCCGGCGATCAATTCGCCTGAAGGGATTCGATTATTCCAGCCCAGGTAAATATTATATAACGATATGTACCTTGAATCGGGAATGTTTGTTCGGCGATATCCACAAAGGGAAAATGAATATATCGGCAGCCGGGAAAATCGTTCACCATGAATGGCTGCGCACATCAATGGTTCGGCCCGGGATTGAATTGGACGCCTTTGTCATCATGCCGAACCACTTGCATGGCATCATTTCCATCCGTTTGCGTAGGGGCGTTCCGCTGGAACGCCCTGTGGATGTTGGCGATGAGGATAGGGCGACCCGTCCGCCGGCGTTTCGCCTGGCGGATCGACCCTACCTTAAAACCAAACACCATTGGGGCGATCCTTGGTCAATTCAAATCCAATTCAACGAAAGAAATACGGGAGTCAGCATATCCGGGATTTTATTGGCAGCGTAATTATTATGAACATATCATCCGCAATGGATCGGAATTAAGTCAAATTAGGAAATACATTTTGGAAAATCCAGCCAATTGGAACGAGGATCAGGATAACCCAGTGAATTTTTAATCCCGGCGTAGGGGCGACCCGGCGGGTCGCCCTGTGGCTGTTGGCGATGTGAATAGGGCGACCTGGCGGGTCGCCCTGCGGATTTAGGTGAAGACAGCAGGGCGTTCCAGCGGAACGCCCCTACGGAACGGTTACTGGAAATTTTAAACGAAAAACCGTCCCGGCGGAGTGGTCCAACTCGATGGAACTATTGAGCTGTTGGCTCAGCATCTTGATCAACTTCAGTCCCAGGGTTTCCGGATTTTCCCAGTCCACTCCAACAGGCATCCCGATCCCGTTGTCGGACATGTTCATTTTGAGTACGCCGCCTTCATGCTTCACCACAACAGCGATTTCGCAGTTGTCCTCACCGGCACGCGGTTTGCCCCCGGGAAAGGCGTGCTTGCAGGAATTGGTGATCAGTTCGTTCAGGATCAGTCCACAGGGAACAGCGATATCCAGGTCCACTTGCACTCCAGCTGCCTGCACCGAGAAACGGATATCGCGTTGCGCTCCGAACTGGGCGCGTATATGGGCGCTCAGCGTCTCGATATAGTTTTGCAGGTCGATCCGGGCCAGGCTTTCCGATTTGTGGAGGCTCTCATGCACCAGGGCCATGGCGCGCACCCGCCCTTCCAGTTCCTGAAACATAGGGTTGAACATCGCATTATTGGCCTTGGCTTCCTGCATTTTGATCAGGCCGATGATGGTCATCAGGTTGTTCTTGACCCGGTGATGCACTTCTTTTAGAAGTATCTCTATCACCTCTTTGGAATGATTGCGCTCAATGATATCTGCTTTCAATATATCGCTGGCTTGTGTCAGCTCCGCCGTTCGTTCCCCCACGCGACATTCCAACTCAGCGTGGGATTTTTGCAGCGCATCTTCTACGCGTTTGCGCTCGGTGATATCCTCGATAGCCAGGAGGATGACCAGCTTTTTTCCCAATAATCTTTTAATCTTCCTGGCACTCAAAAGCAGTACCCGCCTGCCGATGGAGGCAAAATCGTGTTCAATCTCATAGTCGTCAAAGGTCGTTTTCTGGGAAAGGATGGTTTCCAGCAGTTCCCGCAGCTTGGGGATATTCCACTGTTTATTGCCGAGGTCATAGAGAAACTGCCCCACTGTCTCTTCAGGTTTTACTTTAAAGAAGTCATAGAATGAACGGCTGACTTTGACGACTCTTAAATTATTGTCAAGAACGATTAAGGGTTCACGCACGGTGTTGATGATGCTCTCGGCAAATTCATTGGCTTCATTTGCGGTTCTTTTAATGAATCTTCGCGTAAACGTGTGGGTCATTTTATATCTCCTTGAGCATACAGGTAAGGTTTTTCAATAAGCCCGCTCATGGCTCGATTTGAAACTCCTTTATCTTGGCATAAAGGGTCACGCGTTCTATTTTCAGGAGTTTGGCCGCGCGGGATTTGTTGCCGCCGGTTTTAGTCAAAGCTTTCCTTATCACTTCTTTTTCTATCTCTGCGGCAACATCCTTAACCATGCCTTTCAGGGAAATAGTCCCGTCCATAACC
>JAHIKI010000037.1 GCA_018897435.1 Acidobacteriota bacterium
GATATATGGTTTGTGGCAGCACACGGCGAACAGCCTAAAGCAGATAGGGGAGATCATGAAAATGGACTATGCGGCAGTGTCGGCCATGGTGAGGATATTCAAAAATGAATTAACAACGGACAAAGCCAGCCGGCTTTTGGCTGAACGGCTGGCCAGGGAAGTAATGAAGCGTCGGATAAGGAAAATGTAATGGTTTTTTGGCTAACTTTTAATTTTGAGACCTGACCCCGATGCTTTAATGTAATGGTTTTTTGGCTAACTTTTAATTTTGAGACCTGACCCCGATGCTTCACATGACCCCGATGCTTCACAATGGTTTTTTGGCTAACTTTAATTTTGAGACCTGACCCCGATGCTTTGGGATTAATAATTCAAGACATGTTTCAACGGCATGCCAATAAAATTGTGAATGAAATCCAGATATTCTCTCCTTCCATTCGTATGCCTTTTAAGAGAGCGCAGAATAGCGCCAAGAACTTTTGTGATCACTTCGCCGGGAATTTCCCGGAACTTTTTCTCGATATGTCTGTTCACCAATACAAATCCAGCCTCTTCAAGGCCATTGGCAAAGACGATAGATGATTCCTGAAAATGGTATTTGTCCAGTAATCGTTCCAGGATTCTTTTAGCTGTTTCGTCATCAATGTCATTTTCTTCGTCAAAGCCGCATAGGTCGTTTTCAATTAGTACAGAAATATCTATATGCAGATAATTATTTTTCATTTCTCTTATTTCAAAGTATGGAACTTTACTATAATTTTTGGACTTATCAATCTGGCTATAGAATGAACAATCCGTACATTTATCCTGGTTTCTTGAAGCTCCACAACAGAGGCTGCAAATGAAAGTATCAGTAGCCTTACATGTTCTTTTTCCTTTGCGAGAATTACAAATCGTGCATTTTGCCATGATTTCTTCCTGTATTAGTGATTATTTTTCTTCTTTTCCAATTGGCGTATCACATCCATATACTCGGCGAATTTTTCGGGATCGATCCTTTCCATATCCCTGCGGTATTCAACCAAATTGTCCAATTCAGCATTTCGTTGCCGGCTCAATTCCGCCAGATACAACAAACGGATGAAATGAACTTTCGGAAACAGTATAGATTCCTCGATTTTTTTCGATTTTTCAATTTCCTCGTTGATAAATCGCTCGAATTTGACTGAATTGCCGCGGATTGGGAGAAGATCTTTTTTCCACAATACAAACGGAAGCTCGATCCAGGCCAATTGCGTGTTTGTTTTTTCCCTCAATTCCCGCCACTCCGTTTCAATATCTTTATCCCTAAGAAAGCGTTCCCGGCAAAGACTCGGATCATTGAACAGCGCCATACTCAAACATCGGCGCGCCGCTCCCACATCCCCTTTTTGCATCAAGGCACAACTTTGTATCTGCCTCAGCAGAGCATCTTCGCCGCATTTTTCAATATGCCGAAGGACCATATCGACAGCCCGATCAAATTTTTCCGTTTCGAGATAAATCTCGGCCACATGAAGACCTGGAAGGATATAATCGGTAACCGTCGGATCGAGACGCCGGCTGATCTCTTGAATCAATCCCGAACGGATATATTTCCATTCCAGCTCCAACGGTTTTATAAAATCACGTTCCGCCAATTCAACATAATAACCGGCCAAAGCCGCAGCATCGCTGCTTTCCATTCGTGCCGTTTGCAGGCAAAGAGTTTCCAGGGCGTTTCGTTTATTTTTAAAATTCAAGGGCACATCGAAGGATTTTCCCATTTGTTTCAGAAGCTCAAATGCCTCAAAAAAACAGAATTCTTGTAGTTTTTTTTGAAATTCAATTTTCAGCAAGTTGCTTTGATCAAATAAACTTCGTTGTATCATTTATTTCCTCTGCGGGAAGACAGGATTGCCTCTGTTGTTAATTTAAGCCAAAAGTATATAAAAATCAAATATTGATATGGGAGCGGCAGCTTCGATCTAGGTTTGACTTGCCTGCGGGCTTCTGCTATATTTTTTCTCTATCTGCACCGCAAATTCAGCAAGTACAGTTCAAAAGGAGCGATCCATGGGCAACCGGGCAGTTTACGATGTGGGTATCATCGGCGGCGGCATCGTCGGCCTGGCCACGGCCATGGCCCTGGTCAAATCCGGTGTGACCTCGGTGGCGGTGTTGGAAGCTGAAGATCGCCTGGCCGCCCACCAGACCGGCAACAACAGCGGCGTGATCCATTCGGGGCTGTATTATAAACCGGGTTCCCTGAAGGCCAGGAACTGCGTTTCCGGGCGGGAAGCCCTCTACCGCTTCTGCCAGGAGCATGGTATCGCCCATCAGGCCTGCGGCAAACTGGTTGTGGCCACCAGAGAAAATGAGATCGCCGCCCTGGAAGAACTTGAAAAAAAAGGGATGGCCAACGGTTTGAAAGGGATGCGGCGTTTGGCTGCGTCCGAGTTGAAAGAATACGAACCCCATGTGGCCGGCAGCGCCGGTCTGTGGGTCAAGGAAACCGGGATCGTTGATTACCGGCAGGTGTGCGAGAAATTTGCCGAGATCATCACTGCCGGCGGCGGCGATATCCATTTGCATTTCAGGGTGAAGAAAGTGAAAAAGAACAGCCAGGAGCTGATATTACGCTCCGGCAGCAGCGAAGTCCGTTGCCGCAACCTGGTCAACTGCGCCGGGCTCCATTCCGACCGCGTGGCCCGCTTGTGCGGTGTCAAGCCGGGCTTGCAGATCATCCCTTTTCGAGGTGAATATTATAAATTGATCCCTGAACGCTTTAATCTGGTTCGCAACCTGATCTATCCGGTCCCGGATCCACGGTTTCCCTTCTTGGGAGTCCATTTCACCCGCATGATCGCCGGCGGCGTGGAAGCAGGACCCAATGCGGTTCTGGCCTTTAAAAGGCAAGGCTATAAAAAGTCGAGTTTTTCTTTGCCTGACGCAGTGCAATTCGCCCTTTATCCGGGATTCTGGGCCATGGCTTTCAAATTCTGGAAAATGGGCTTGGGTGAATTTCACCGTTCTTATTCCAAGAAGGCTTTTGTCAAGGCCTTGAGGCGCTTGATCCCCGAGATCCAGTCTGCCGATCTGGAGCCGGGTGGAGCCGGAGTGCGTGCCCAGGCGCTCGAAGCCAACGGCTTTCTGGTCGATGATTTCCGCATCAAGGAGGCCGAACGCATGGTTCATGTATTGAACGCGCCTTCGCCGGCGGCCACTGCCTCCATCAGTATCGGTGAGTCGATCGCCGCCATTGCCCTGAAAAATTTCGCTTTGAACCGCTAATTCCGGGAAATGTATTTTTTCAAATCGTAAGGAGGGATCATGGAATATCCTGTTGCGCACATCCGGGGTCAATTCCCGGCCCTGGTGTCAGGAGCGGTCTTTTTAGACGGTCCGGGGGGCACCCAGGTGCCGCAGGCGGTTATTGATGCCGTGGTCGGCTATTACCGCCAAGCCAATGCCAATGAACACGGATTTTTCCCTACCTCGCAACTTAGTGACGGCATCATTGCCCAGGCGCGCCAGGCCATGGCCGATTTCATAAACGCCAGTTCCGCTGCCGAAATCGTTTTCGGTGCCAATATGACCACTCTGACCTTTCAACTGGCCCGCGCCTTGGGCCGCACTTTGAAACCGGGCGACGAGGTCGTGGTCACGCGCCTGGATCATGACGCCAATATCGCCCCCTGGCTTTTTCTGCAGGAAAACGGAGCCGTGATCCGCTGGCTGGAAATCGACCCTGAGAATTGCACACTGAAAATGGATGCGTTGGATAAGATCATGAATAAAAGAACACGGATTGTCGCCGTGGGCCACGCTTCCAATGCATTCGGCACCATCAATGATGTGGGGAGGATTGTGGCTGCGGCCAAGAAGGTCGGCGCCCTGACTTTTGTCGACGCCGTCCATTACGCGCCGCACCGCGCCATCGATGTCCAGCTTTTGGATTGTGATTTCCTGGCCTGCTCGCCCTACAAGTTTTACGGGCCGCACTCCGGTGTTTTGTACGGAAAACAGGAAACCATGGCGCGTCTTCAGCCTTATAAAGTGCGGCCGGCCAATGATCATGCGCCCGACTGTTTTGAAACCGGGACCAAGAACCATGAAGGCATTGCCGGGGTGGGGGCGGCCATCGAATTTCTGGCCGCCTTGGGCCGCGATTTCGGCGAGGCGTATGCCCCGGGGCTTGAAGCCTACGCTTGGGGACGGAGACGCTGGCTGAAGCAGGCCCTGGCTCTGGTCATGGCCCATGAGACCCGGCTGTTTTCGCGCTTATTGGCAGGATTGCTGACAATTCCGGGGTTGCGTGTCTACGGCATCACCGATGCCAATCATTTTTCCGAGCGTACGCCCACAGTTTGTTTCACGCTGCCGGGGCTGACGCCGGCTGCTGTCGCCAAAAAGCTGGGAGAGAAAGGACTCTATGTCTGGGACGGCAACTACTATGCCTGGGAGCCCATGAAATTCCTGGGCCTTGAGGAAAAAGGCGGCGCGGTGCGGGCCGGGCTCTGCCTGTACAATAGCAACGACGAAGTGGATCGTTTTATTAAAACTCTGCGGGAAATCGCCGCCGGCAATTGAGCGGGCGCTATTTTCATTGACAGCGACAGACACTTTAATTATAATTTTTCAAGACACATGTTGCCGAGCTGAAATGGATTTTTCAATGACCCAATCAGTAAGCTGAGGAGACAAGAAAATGGCATTGAGACCGCAACTGAAGTTCCTAAGCGCGGAACTGCTGGAAAGAATCGTGGCTGAAGCCAGGGATATCCTGTGCCGGCTGGGGACCAAGGTGCAGAATCCCCGTGTGCTTGAAATGCTGGCCGAGCATGGTGCCAAGGTGGATTTCGAAAAAAGCCAGGTGCTGTACACGAATTCCCTGCTGGACCGTTGCCTGAAATCGGTTCCTGCGCAATTCAAACTTTATGACGTTCTGGGCAATGAGACCCACGATTTTTCCGGCAGCAAGATCCATTTCACTCCCGGCTCGGCCGCCCTGCATGTTCTGGACCATCAGACCCAGAAAATTCGCAAACCCGACACGACCGATTATGTCCGCTACGTGCAGCTGCTTTCCGGCCTCTCCCATATCGCTTCGCAAAGCACGGCCTTTATACCGGCCGACGTGGCCGAGCGCGTTTCCGATAGCTACCGGCTTTTTTTAAGCCTGCTCTATGGCGAAAAACCCGTGGTCACCGGCACCTTCACCATCGAATCCTTCCAGGTGATGAGGGACATGCAACTGGCCGTGCGCGGCGGCGAAAAGGAACTGCGCGCAAAACCGCTGACTGTTTTTTCCTGCTGCCCAACCTCACCGCTGAAGTGGAGTGAGATCACCTCGCAGAACGTGGTCGACTGCGGTGCCAGCGGCATCCCGGTGGAATTCATCTCCATGCCGCTCTCAGGTTTCATGGCCCCGGTGACCCTGGTGGGAACCCTGGTGCAGCACACCGCCGAAACCCTCAGCGGCATCGTCATCAGCCAGATCAATAGTCCCGGAGCTCCGGTTTTATACGGTGGCTCGCCGGCGGTTTTCGACATGCGCTACGAGACCACGCCCATGGGCGCCGTGGAGACGCAGATGATCGATTGCGCTTGTAACGAGATCGGCAAATATCTCGGACTGCCCACCCAGGCCTATATCTCCTTGAGCGACGCCAAGATGCTCGATGCCCAGGCCGGCTCGGAAACCGCCATGGGTGCTACCCTGGCCGCCCTTTCCGGGATTAACAACATTTCCGGACCCGGCATGCTTGATTTTGAAAGCTGTCAGAGTTTGGAAAAACTGGTCCTGGATAATGAGATCTGCGGCATGACCCTGCGCCTGGTGCAGGGCATCGAGCCCAGGGAAGACTTCCCGGCCCGGCCCATTTTCGAGGAACTACTGCGCGAACAGCACCTGCTGATCTCCCCGCACACCCGCCGTCATTTGAAAAGTGAACATTATTTCCCCGGCCCGGTTATAGACCGGGCCAATCTCTCCCGTTGGCGCGAAGAAGGAAGCCTGACCCTGGGGCAGCGTGCCCACCAGGAAGTGGAACGGCTGGTCGGCGCCTGGAGTCCTTCACGCTTGGCCGCCGAACGAAAAAAAGAGCTATGCGCACTAATGGAAAAGGAAGCGCGGCGCTGGGGTATGGATATGCTCCCGGCCCGTCCGGTTGAAGCATGATCGATTTTCCACTTTCACGGCTGCAACCGCAGGCAGCGGTCGTGTATGCCGCTTTGGGTCTGAAGAGCGGCAGCCAGCCTTCGTCGCGCTCATCCGCTTTGCTACAGCGGGCGCTGGAGTTGTTTACGAACTGCAGTGAGCCGCAGGGCGTAAGCGAAGCCATCGGTCAAGACGAATTTGCCGAAGTGTATTCCGGCCAGGGGCGGAACGCCCAGGACACGCCTCTGCAAAAAATATTTCCCCGTGCTGACCGCTTGCACCTCTTCGCTTTCACTCTGGGCGCCCGAATAGGTGGGGAAATCAAGCGTTTGTTCGCAAGTGACGATTTTGCCCTGGGTTCGCTATTGGACGCCGTGGCTTCCCTGGCTGCCGACCAGGCCGGGCGTGTTGCCGAGGAGTGGCTTGAACGTCAGTCCCCTGAGCAAAAAAAAAGCGCGTTGACCAGGGCATTGTTGTACAGCCCCGGCTACTGCGGCTGGCACATCAGCGGCCAGGAAAAACTTTTCGCCCGCCTGCCCCCGGGAAAGATCGGCATCACCCTGAATGAAAGTTTCCTGATGAATCCCCTGAAATCGATCTCCGGGGTGCTGGTGGCCGGGCCGGCCGTTATCCATCAATTTTCCGAAGTGTATCCATTTTGCGACCATTGTAAAAGTCCGACCTGCCGGGAAAGAGGAATGGTGCGGTCGGCATAAAAGCGGAGGAAGGTCATGGAGATTTTAAAAAAGATCGCCCAATGTCTGGAAGTCGGAGATGATGCCGGTGTTCCACCTTTGGTGCGCCAAGCATTGGCGGAGGGGATTGTTGCCAAAACAATTCTTGATGATGGCTTGATCGCGGGCATGAACACGGTAGGCGAAAAATTCCGCGTCCACGAAATCTTTCTGCCCGATGTCCTGCTGGCGGCCAAGGCCATGTACGCCGGCATGGATGTGCTGAAGCCCCTTCTGCTCAGCGCCGGCGTTTCCAGCCGCGGCCGGGTAGTGATCGGCTCGGTGCAGGGCGATCTGCACGATATTGGCAAGAACCTGGTCGGCATCATGCTGAAAGGGGCCGGCTTTGAAGTGATCGATTTAGGCAATGATGTGGCCGCCGAAAAATTCGTGGCTGCGGCCAAAAGCCATGACGCCTGCGTCATAGGCATGTCGGCGCTGCTGACCACTACCATGCCGGTGATGAAGGAAGTCGTGGATCTGTTGAATAAAGAAAACCTTTCCGGCAAGATCAAAACCATTATCGGCGGTGCCCCGGTTTCGCAAAACTACGCCGGCGAGATCGGCGCCGACGCCTACGGTTATGATTGCGCCCAGGCAGTCGCGGGCGTAAAAAAACTGGCCGCGGCAGTTCCATAAATGGAAGCCATCACCTCCCGGATCGGTCGCGGCCAGGTCCTGTTGGCCGATGGGGCCATCGGGTCCCTGCTCATGGCTCGCGGCTTGCCCAGAGGGGCCCCCCCTGAGGGGGTCAACCTGGAGCATCCTGAAATTCTGGAAGAGATCGCCCGTCTTTACCTTGAGGCCGGCGCCGAGATCATCCAGACCAACACTTTCGGCGCTTCACCGTTGAAGCTGGCCAATTACGGTCTTGGCGAACAAGCGGGCGCCATTAATGAAAGCGCCGTGCGAGCGGTGCGGCGGGCGGTAGGCGAAAGGGCTTATGTATCGGCCTCCTGCGGGCCAAGCGGCAGGATCCTGCAGCCGTACGGGGATATGGAAGCAGAAAAGATGTTCGCAAGCTTTCAATTGCAAATGCAGGCCTTGATCCAGGCCGGGGCCGACATCATCTGCGTCGAAACCATGTCCGACATAAGCGAGGCACAGCTTGCCATTCAGGCGGCGCGCAGCGTCTCCCCGTCCATCCCGGTCATGGCCACTATGACCTTTGAAGCCACGGCGCGGGGATTTTTCACCATCATGGGTGTTACCATCGAGAAAGCCAGCAGTGAACTCCAAAAGGCGGGGGCTGACCTGATCGGCTCCAACTGCGGTAACGGCAGTTTGCAGATGGTAGCTATTGCCAAAGAATTCAGAAAATTTACCGTGCTGCCACTCTTGATCCAGGCCAATGCCGGTGTTCCGGAATTGCGCGCCGGCCAGGTGTACTATCCGGAAACTCCGGAATACATGGCCGAAATGTGCCGCGAACTGATCGGGGCCGGAGTGGCGGTGATCGGCGGTTGCTGCGGCACTACTCCGGAACATACCCGGGCCATGCGTAAAGTGGTGGATGAAAAGAAAAAAAACAGCAGGGGCTCCTAGCGAATTGACGGTGGAATCAGCCGTGGATGATGCGGCTTAACAGCGGCCTTTTAATAGCTATCGCTCCGGATGGGCACATCTCCTGGCAGCAATAACAGCGTATGCAGCGCTCATAGTCATAAAGCGGATGGGAATTTTTGCCGCCCGGTGCGCGCTGTACGGCCTTGGGTTCCAGGGGACAGACCTCCGTGCAGACCTGGCAGTTATCGCAAAGAGAACCATTGATGAACGGCCGCGGCGTGATCCATTTTTTCAAGTAATAGGGGAAGGCGCGGTCGAAGGGCAGCGCCGACTGGCGGATGACCTTGAAATCTGGAGCGACCAGGTGGGAAAGTTCATCGCCGCAAATTTCGATCTCTTCATCAGCGATTGTTCCCAGGCCGCTTGCGAAGGCGGGCTTCATGGTCGGAACATATGAGGCCGGCAGGCGGATCAACTTGCAGAAAACCGCGTCCAGGGCAACCGCATCGCTGGAAAGCAGCAGGACCTTCATTTTCCGGGGTGAGCCCGAACCCGGGCCGTTGCCCTCCATGGCCATGATGCCGTCGAGGACGTACAAGCGTGGCTTGAGATAGCGGTTGATGTCGACCAACATGGAAGCAAAATGTTCGCTCCGCGGCATCTTGACATGATATTCACCTTTGCGTATCCCCGGGACACAGCCGAACTGGTTTTTAACGGCACCGGTGATGCGCATGAACCCGTGGGTTTTCATCTTGGCCAGACTGATGATACCGTCGGTTTCCAAGGCACCTTTGGCCAGGATCAGCCGTTTGGCGATCAAGGCTTCTTTGAATGACACCTGGGCCGGGGTATTGAAATCGGCCTGTTCCATGCCGAGTTCCGCGGCCACTGTCGCCAGTCCCGATTTTGCGGCGGCGGTCTGGGCGTTGCCGAATCCGGGAGAATCGCCGAAACTGACCCGGGAGCCGTTTTCCTGGCAAAGCAGGCCCATGGCTTTGAGCACGGCAGGGTGGGTGGTGACGCATTTTTCCGGAGCGGCACCGTTCAGGATGTTGGGCTTGAGCAGGATCTTCTCACCCGGGCGGGCAAAACGGCTGATGCCGCCCAGAAGGTCGATGCCTTTGTGCAGTGCCCGCGAAACGAGTTCCTCATCGTAATCCGGGCATTCGATCAGGGCGACCTTGGCCTTGGCCAGCGGGCTGTTTATGGCTGCCCTCATTCAAAAAACTGGCGCACGGGAGGGCTGGTCTCGCTTTCGTTGCCTTTTTTGTCAACGGCCGCGATCGCGTATATGTAAAGCTGTCCTTTGACAATTTGCCTGTCCCGGTAGAAATTTTCGCTCACGGCGGCGTCCAGGAGCTTGAAATCCTCATTTTTGGATAACTTGCGGTAAACAATGTAGTGGTCCAAATCGTTGTCACGCACGGCTTCCCAGGTCAGGAAAATATGGTCGTTGGCGGTGAAAATGACCAGATTGGCGGGAATATCGGGGGGAAAAGTGTCATGGATTTTAATTTTCACCTGGTTGGAAGGAGCGCTTTCGATCCGTTCGGACAGGATGCTGGCAACCTGGTATTCGTACTCGCCGTCGGTCCCGGTATCGTAGTCTTCGTAGTATGCTCCGGTTAGGGTTTTGGTATTGATGGCGTGGAAGGCGCCCGGATTTTTGCCTTGATAAATTCTGCGGTAAACCTTGTAGCCGGCGATTGCGGTCAAAGGCTGATCTTCGCTGTCGGTTTGCGGCCGGCTCCAGTTCAAAACCACGACTTTGCCTTCGCGGCCGAACTTCAGGTCCAGGATGGCCCGGGGCGGCGTGTGCGTCATGATCTTGGCAATGGAACCCAATGCCGATCTCGATCGGCCGTATTGGTAGGTCAAAGCGAAGGAGTGCTCCCTATCTTTGAGCAGTTTGGCTTTGAAGGGCAGGGCATAGGAGTAGGTGCCGTCGCCGCGGTCGGAGATCTCGCTTATTTTGGGCTTGGCCAGCAGTTCGCTTTTTTTCAGGAAGGCTTCGGGGATGATGGGCTTGGCCCCATGGTAAATGGTGATGCCCCGGCACAAAGCAAGTTGGAAAGGCGTTTTTTTGTCGGAAAGCAGCGTGGGGAATTTCCAGTTGAATTCGATCTGGTTGCCGATCTGCCTGACCTGCAGACCAACCGCGGCCAGGGGGAGTTTTTCGGGTTCGAGGACCAAGGGGCCCTTTTTGCCGCAGTAGGAAAAAAGCAGGATCAACGTCAAAAGTTTCATAATGTTTTTTTTCATTTTTTTTAAAGGATGTACTTGCTTAGATCGGCGTCCTTGATGATGCTTTTCACTTTTTTACTCACATACTCGCGGTCAATCTTGACCTGGCCGTGTTCCAGGTCGGATGCCTCGTAGGATATATCTTCCATGACTTTTTCCATGATCGTGTGCAAACGGCGGGCGCCGATGTTTTCCTGAGATGTGTTGATCTCCACGGCCATGGTGGCGATCTCATCGATGGCGTCCTCGCTGAAAAGGATCTCCAGTCCTTCGGTGCCCAGCAGGTTCTGGTACTGCTTGACCAGGGCGTTCTGCGGTTCGGTGAGGATGCGTATGAAATCGGCCTTGCTCAGCGATTCGAGTTCCACGCGGATGGGAAAGCGCCCCTGCAGTTCGGGGATCATGTCCGCGGGCTTGGCCACGTGGAAGGCGCCGGCGCCAATGAACAGGATATGGTCGGTTTTGACCATGCCGTACTTGGTGTTGACCGTGGTCCCTTCGATGACCGGTAACAGGTCGCGCTGCACTCCTTCTCTGGAAACCATGGGGCCGTGGCCGCCGCTTTCACGGCCGGCGATCTTGTCGATCTCATCGAGAAACACGATGCCCATCTGCTCGGTTCGGCCGACGGCGATCTTGGCTACCTGGTCCATGTCCAGCAGCCGGTTCTGTTCTTCCATGAGCATGTAATCGAAAGCTTCACCAAGGGTCATTTTGCGCTTTTTCGGGCCTTTTGCTCCCATCAGGTTGGGTATCATTTCGCTGATCTGGATGCCGATCTCCTCGACCCCGGAGGCGGAAAATATCTCAAAAGGGGTGAAGGAGTTGGACTTGACATCCACTTCGATGATGCGGTCGTTCAATTTGCCTTGGCGCAGCATTTTGCGAAATTTTTCCTTGCTTTCCGTAAAATTCTCGGCTTCATTCTCGTTTTCCTCGGCCGTCCCCTTGGCAGCCTTTGGCGGGGGCAACAGGATGGACAGTATTTTCTCCTCGGTGTTGCGTCGGGCTTTTTCGTTGTTTTCCGCCATCTTCTCGGCCTTGACCAAATCGACGGCGATGCGCACCAGGTCGCGGACGATCGATTCCACGTCGCGGCCCACGTAGCCGACCTCGGTGAATTTCGACGCTTCCACCTTCAGGAAAGGGGAGCGGGTCAGTTTGGCCAAGCGGCGGGCGATCTCGGTTTTGCCTACCCCGGTGGGGCCGATCATCAGGATGTTTTTGGGAATGATGTCGTCGGCGATTTCGGCCGGCAGTTTCTGGCGGCGGAAGCGGTTGCGCAGGGCGATACTCACGGCCTTCTTGGCATTGTTCTGGCCGATGATGTACTTGTCCAACTCGCGGACGATCTCCTTGGGAGTCAGATCTTCGCCTTTACTGATGATGGCGTTGCTCATTTCACAGTTCCTCGATGGTAAAGTTCTTGTTAGTGTAGATGCAGATGTCGGAAGCGATTTCCAGGGACTTTTCGACGATGGCGCGGGCGTCGAGCTGGGTGTCGCGGCTCAGAGCCAGGGCGGCGGCCATGGCGTAGGGGCCACCCGAGCCGATAGCCAGGACGTTCTCGTCTGGTTCAATGATGTCACCTGTTCCCGACAGGATGTACATCTTTTCATCATTGGCCACGATGAGCATGGCCTCCAGGCGGCGCAGGATCTTGTCGGTGCGCCACTCTTTGGCAAGTTCTACGGCGGCGCGTGATATATTGCCGTTGTACTCTTCCAACTTGGCTTCGAAGCGCTGGAAAAGTGAAAAAGCGTCCGAGGTTGCCCCGGCGAATCCGGCCAGGATTTTTTCGTTGTACAGGCGACGGATCTTTTTTGTCTTGTGCTTTAAAACTGTGTTCTGGAAAGTCACCTGGCCGTCGGCGCCCATGACCAGCTTGTCCTGCTGGCGGACGCACAGCACGGTGGTGGCGTGCATTTTGTTATCCATGAAACGATTGTATTACTTTTCCAATGCCAAGTCAACGCGGTTTCACGCAGTTTCACGCATCTCGATGATGAAGTTTGCAAAGCGCGCTCGTCACTGAAAATTGTTTTGGCTTCTTCAACGGTTAGGCTTCTGCAAAAATCGCTGTTTAAATGATTTTATAAACGGTAGACCTGCCGCCGCCGATCTTTTTAATCTGCCCCTTTTTTACTAATTCGTTTAAATCAGATACTGCTTGTGTGCGGCCTAATCCCATCAGTGTTTGATATTGAGCCGCATTCAAGGTTTTATGCCTTTTAAAAAGTCCCAGCGCACGACTCAAACGGTTTAGCGCAGGATCAAATGTATCAAAGGAGCTTTCAATATTTCCGACACGTTTCAGGGCTTCTTTATATGTTTCCTTCATGCAAGAGAGCCAATATTCAAGCCAACTTGTAATGTTTATATCTTTTGGGATATCGTAGAAGTTATTTCCCTGTAATGTCCTTAGCGCTCTATAATAGGTGCCCATGTCTTTTTCATGTTGTTTTTCCAAGGCTGCATATTTTGAAACATTGTAACCTGAAGAATAGGAGATAAAATTTGTAAATAACCTTGCCATTCGACCATTCCCGTCCAAAAACGGGTGGATGGTTACAAAACGATAATGAAAAATTGGGGCCAATATTAACGGGCTTATACTTTTCAACCTGGAATCAATTATAAAAGCAATCAGTGATTTCATTAATGAAGGAACTTCTTGATATTCGGGTGGTAAATAAACTATACTCCCTGTTCTTGAATCTCTAATTACATTTTGGCCATCTCGAAAGTGTCCCTTTAGCGTGCCTTCGACTATGCTCTTCTCCAATAATCGATGCGCTTCGAGTATTAAAGGTCCGGTCAAAATATTTCCCTTGTCAGCCTTTTCAAAAAGGAGACTTCTTACTTTTGAGTAATTGAGAACTTCCTTTATATTGCGTTCCTGCTTAAAACCCTTTAAATTTCCAGTCAGTACCTTTGTGACTTGTTTTAAGGTAAGTTTGTTGCCTTCTATCTTAGTTGAATAATGGACAGCGTCTACATTTGCCAGTGCCATTATCTCAAGCTCGTTAGCTACCGAACTGGATAGTGATGAAAGCTCACCCTGCATTCTGGCAATTTCCTCAAAGTTCTTGAGGATAATATTATTCAATGTATAATTGGGAATATATTGTTCCATATAATATTTATTATAATATTCTTTCGCTATTCTTTCAATATTCTTTCACTTTTTTCCCCCAGGTTTTGAATGACAATCCCTTAACCCGCAATTCTCACAGATATTGTCGCGAAATTGTGCAGATGGGTAGGGATTCGATGGTTTGGCGCAGGCGGTCTGAGCGACGGCGCGCCGTGCCCCTACATCTGTTTGTGTCATTGACAGGGGCGTCAATTTTGGCTAATATACGCCTTAAAACCCATGAAGAATTTCAAAAAACACATTTGGATTGGATTGTCCTGGTCTTTGCTGCTTTTTGCCCTTTCATTTATCCTGTTTTTTAACTTTTCCTACATGGGAGTCAGGGACCAGTCGGTCGAAAAGATCATTACCGCCAATTTCAAGACCATCATTGTCCTGTTCAACCTGAAGATCCTGTTTATTTACGGCGTTGTCGCCCTGATTGTTTCTCTTTTCTCCCTGCTGCTCAGAATCGAGCGCCGGGGCAATATCTTCCTTTTCCACTTTTTTATATGGTTCTGGTTCCTGCTGCGGGCGGTGAAAATATCGCCCCAGCTGTTCGTCGACCCGCTATACCTGAAAGGTGGGATCCTGCAAAATTTGCAGATATTCATCACCGACCTGCTGCCCTTATGGGTCATCTACGCCATCATGCCTATGGTCGTTCTTGCCGCGGCCTGGAGAAAAAAACGTCTGCCGCACGGATTGGCTGTCATCGTGCTGGTCGCGCTGTTCATCTTTCCCTTTAAAACCACGGCGGTCAAGGCGCAAAAGGCCGGTGCTCGGCCCAACATTTTGATTTTGGGCAGCGATTCGCTGCGGCCCGACCACCTTTCTTATAACGGCTATTTCCGGCCCACACCCAACATCGACCGGCTGTTGGCGCGCGGCGCCAATTTTCTCAACGCCAAATCGTCGCTGGCCAGGACCTTCTCATCCTTCACTTCGGTCTTCACTTCGACTTTTCCCCCCGACCACCGGATACGCCATATGTTTCCCCGTCCCGAGGAGCTGCAATTGCGAATGCCGACATTGATCCAGGCCTTGAAAAAGCAGGGCTACGATACGGGCATGATCAGCGATTTCGCCGGCGATATCTTCGCCCGACTCGGCTACGGCTTCGACCATATCCAGGCCCCGCACCTGACCCTGCCCAACCTGATCAAGCAGCGCAGCCTGGAATTCCATTATTTCCTGCTCAGTTTTCTCATCAACCCGATCGGCCGCGATGTCTTTCCGGTGATGTGGCTGATGCCCCTGAACATCGATCCCTTTTACGTGACCAATACCAGCAAGAGATTCATCCGCAACACAGTCAAGGCCGGTAAACCCTTCTTCATGGTTTATTTCAGCTCCAACAGCCATTTTCCCTACGGCAGCCAGTATCCCTATTACCAGATGTACACAAAAAGATCGTACCGCGGCCCGCACAAATTCCGCAAGGTCGATATGATGAAGACCTATTCGGGTTTCGACCAGAGTCCGGAGAACAAGGAACAGATCGTGGCTTTGTACGACGGGGCAGTGCGCATGTTCGATGACCAGGTGGGGGAGATGCTCGGGTTCCTGAAAAAAAGCGGCCTGGACCGGGACACGATCATCGTCCTGTTTTCCGATCACGGTGAAAGCCTATATGAAAACGGCTACGGCACCGGGCACGGCGATCATTTGCGCGGTCCTTATTCCAACAATATGGTCTTCGGTCTTTATTCGCCCTATGAGGATTTCGGCGGCCGCCGGATCGTTCCGACCGTGCGCGACATTGACATCGCGCCCACGTTGCTGGACCTGGTTAAAATAAATCCGCCGGCGTCTTTCAAAGGACATTCTCTGCTGCCGGTCATGCGCGGCGGCGAATTTGCCGGTTACCCGGCCTATATGGAAACGGAACTGTGGTACACTCCGGAAACACCATATATTAAGAACCGCGTGCGCATGGCCTATCCCGGGATCATGAAGGTTATCGAACTGGAGCCGCAGACCGGGGAGATCATCCTGAAAAAAGAATTTAATGATGTCGTCATCCAGGGCAAATACCGGGGCGTGCAGCTGAACAACAGGAAATACATCTATATGCCCGATGAACAGGGATTCCAGGAGGAATGGTTCATGGATGAAAAGCCCGTGGCCCGGGAGGCGATCCAGGATGATGAACTACTGAACCTGAAATACAAGCTGTTGGAGCTGTTCAAAGACAAGTTCATCATCTTGCGCAGCGGCAGGATCAAGGAAAGGATCGAATAGGTTTTTCCTGGCAAAACTCCACTAAATACTTATCCCCCCGGCTGCGCCACCCCCCTTGAAAAAGGGGGTTAAGAAAGAGGCAATATTGCCTATTGTCCCTCCCCCCCTTTACCCAAGGGGGGATAAAGGGGGGATCGTTGCTCTAAATACCCATCGCCAGAATTCTTTCACAAACTCCAGTGAAATGCATCATTACATCATGATCTGAAAAACGGACAACCCGTAAACCATATGCTTCTAAAATTTTCGTTCGCTCCTTGTCCAATGCCCTCCCATCATCCTTGAAATGACCGGCACCATCGATCTCAATAATAAGTTTCATTTTGGGGCAATAGAAATCAACAATAAAATTGTCTATTGGGCGCTGTCGTAATACACGAAATTTAATATCCCGAAGCAATCCTTCCCACAGTTTTTTTTCCGCAGAGGTCAAAGCTTTTCTCATTGAACGGGCCAGACCGACCAGATCAGGATTGTAAGGCAAGTGAAAACCGGTCGTGATCAATCCCCTTCTTTTCAACAATTCATAATCCCAATTCATTTCGATTCATTGTAGCATACAGGATATTTATTGACTTCCGCATAAGTAATGCAATATAATGGAGGCATCCTAAAAGGGGGTGTCTCCATGCGACCTCATGGTTCTCCACAATTGCTGGAAGATCGTCGGCAGCGTGTAATTGCATTCCTCAAAAAGAAACTGTCCCTTCATGAGATAGCCCGACGCATGGGTTGCCACGCGAGCAGCGTCCTTCGATGGCGCGATGCGTTCCAGAACGGAGGGAAAGACGCGCTGAAAGCCAAACCAGCGTCGGGCCGACCACCGCGACTGACCTCGAAACAGAAAAAACGCCTCGTTCGCCTCCTGACCAAAGGGGCCATGGCCCATGGTTACCGGACAGAGCTGTGGACAACACAGCGGATCGCCGATCTGATCGAACGCCAACTGAAGGTGAAATACCATCATAATCACGTGGGCAAACTCCTCC
>JAHIKI010000038.1 GCA_018897435.1 Acidobacteriota bacterium
CCTTGCCGATAAGCCCCGCCTCCCCATTTTGCTGCAATCCAGCGATGCGGGAGCGGAATTGATGGCTGCTAAGGCCGGGATAAAGTTCATATCAAAGAATTCACTTACATTGCTGCGTGATCTGAGTAATTTTTTATCGATTTCATTCGGTTTTGGCGACCTGGTGTTGAGCGATGCGCGGATTGCGGATGAGACGCGAATCGCCAATATCAATCAATTGTTCAAGGCGCTTACCGATCTGCCTGAAGATGTTCTGGTAGTGGCCCTAGCCCGGGGTGATCTTGACCGCTGGCTGCGGGCCAGGACGGAATTTGCCCTGGCCGATGCGGTGCAAAACTATTTGCTTCAAGCTCCCCAACCTGGAGCCGTTCTGGGCAGCGATTTAAAAAAGATAATTTCTGATTTCCGCAGCGCCAGCCGCCGCGGTTCGATCGTGACCTATTCCCGCTTTTTTCATGAGGACTATTCTCAATTCAGCGTGATCGGCGGCGGGTCCATTGGCGGCAAAGCCCGCGGTCTGGCTTTCATGGACCGCATATTGGTGAAATATTTTGATCCGGGGAAATATCCCGGTGTGACTGTTTCCATACCCCGCACCGTTGTGCTGGGGACCGATGTGTTCGATGATTTTATTAAAGAGAACGATTTGCTGCCTGCTGCGGTTGCCGACCATTCCGATAGTCATATGGCCAACCTTTTCATCAAAGCCAGTTTACCCGGCAAAATAGTCGGCGATCTGCGCGATTTCATAAAAAATGTCAAAGTCCCCCTGGCTGTGCGTTCTTCAAGTTTACTGGAAGATTCCTTGTATCAGCCTTTTGCCGGCATCTATGCCACAAAAATGCTTCCCAACGACCAGGCTGGCGACGATATCCGTTTCCTCAACCTGATTAACGCCATTAAGTTTGTTTTTGCTTCGACTTTTTTCCGCCAGGCTAAATCCTATATCAACAGCACGCCGCAGCGCATTGAAGATGAAAAAATGGCGGTGGTTATTCAGCCGGTAGTGGGCAAATTGCACCGGGAAAGTTTTTATCCCGAATTTTCCGGAGTGGCCCGTTCCTATAATTATTATCCGGTCGGTCAGGCCAAGCCCGAAGATGGTGTGGTCAATGTTGCCCTGGGACTAGGAAAAACCGTCGTCGACGGCGGGGTTTCCCTGCGTTTCACACCGGCTTTCGCCGGCATCCTGCCGCAGTTCACTTCGGTCAAGGACATGTTCAATTTTTCCCAGCGTGATTTTTATGCCATCGCCATGCGCCATGTGGCCTCGATCGCCTTTTTGGAAGAAGACCAGTATCTGATCAAACTCGGTTTGGACAAAGCGGAGGCGGATGGTGTTTTGCAATTTCTGGCCTCAACTTATTCGCGGGAAAACGACGCCGTTTATGATGGCATCAGTTTTTCGGGGCCAAGGATCATCAATTTTGCCCACATTTTGAAAAACGATATTTTCCCCCTGGCCAAGATATTGATCGATTTATTGAAATTGAGCAGTGAAGCCATGAATTGCGCGGTCGAGATGGAATTTGCGGCGATCCTTGATGCCCAAAATGCACTTCCCGGCCAGTTCAGCATCCTGCAGGTCAGGCCCCTGGTCGTTCAAGACGAACTTGTGAAAGTGGAATTGGACGACCGCCAAAAAGAAGTTGCTTTCTGTTTCAGCGACCGGGTTTTAGGGAACGGTATTTCGCAAACCATTCGCGATATCGTGTTTGTGAAGCCCGATGCGTTCGACGCCGCTAAAAATCCGCAAATCGCTGTAGATGTCGGCAAACTCAATTCCCGCCTGCAGGAAGCGGGCACGCCCTACTTGCTGATCGGCCCCGGGCGTTGGGGGAGCACCGATCCCTGGCTTGGTATTCCGGTCAAGTGGAGCCAGATCAGCGGCGTAAAGGTCGTGGTCGAGGCGAGCTTACCCAACATGAACGTGGATCCCTCGCAAGGATCGCATTTTTTTCAAAACATGACTTCTTTGCGTATCGGCTATTTTACAGTTCCCCTTGATCGAGCGCATGGGTTCATTGATTGGACCTGGCTGGAAACGCTGCCCGCAACCGCTGAAACCATATTCTTGAAGCATGTCTGTTTGCCGCAGCCAATTACGGTTATGATCGATGGCCGGAAAAGCCAGGGGATTATTTTAAAACCGGATTCTCCTGTCGCCGATCAAAATGGCTGAACTGCC